>NZ_JBSIUU010000024.1:0-35475 GCF_053654535.1 Helicobacter sp. T3_23-1056
TCTCATATCCCACTAAATACACACACAAAACAAACGCTAACAATACAATCTTTTTCATACTTTGATTCCCTATTTGTAAGATAAATTTTTGCGAAATTAAGGACATAAAACATACTTATGACAAAATGTAGAACCACTGTATTGACTACACGATTTTATATGCGTATCATCTAAAAATTCTATACTCCAAGTTGCGCTTTGCAAATCCCCAATTTTTAGCATAAATTTATCATCTTGCAAAGTTACGCTTTTTATTTCTATTTCCTCGCCTTGCTCCATAGGGAAATTCTCTTTAATGGTTTTATCTTTTAAATTTGTTTGCAATCCTACTTCATTAAAATATTCTTTTGTGTTGCAAGTTTTTGTGATTTGGGCTGATGAGTATGAGCCTTTTGCTGGGCAACGAATAAATTTTTTATCCCAAAAAGTCCTGCCTTTAGAATCTGCTATATCAACACTATCTGCACCAAACGCCACGCCACACGCCAAAATCACAAATGCTAGTAGTTTTTTCATTGTTTATTCCTTGCTTAAAAATGATTTTTGCAAATCATCGCTCGATTTTATATTTTTCTAAAATCTCAATAATTTTCTCATAATTTTGCACAGCGTTAGAATCATCGATAAATTTTGCTTCAATGAGCTTTTGTGTGGCAAATTGCAATGGCGTTCTTTTAACATAATTTTCATCATGATACACTTCATCTATTGTCCATCCCTCATACTCTGCTACATTGTCCTTATATGTGAGTTTATTTTCTAGCAGAAATTTTACAGATTCTACCTTCGCAGATTCGATAGCGGCAATCAAAAAAATCATTCCGCCACTTGCCTGCATAGAGATAAATCCCCGCTTCCCAAGATCATCAAGCATTAGTCTCAAGCCCTTTATGTCGCATTCTCCAAGCATATACATTATCGTGTAAGGTGTTTCTTTGTAAAAATATACATCATCTTCCCTACCTTTCCAATCTTTTGCCCACTTATTATAGAGAGCAGATTCTCTTGTGAAGTTGCATTCTTGTAAATCTTGCAAATTTAGCAAATTTGAAGCGATTGCAAACGCATTTAATAAAAATGCCACAATTATCACACGAAATATTAAAATGATATTTTTCATTTTTGCCACCTTAAAGTTTCCAATAACCTACATTAAATACCGCTAGAAACACATTTAGAATCTTTTGAAAAAATCTTAAAATTTTTTACCAACAAAATGGGCGTATTTAGTAGCGTTTTTTGCAAGTATCCCTCTAAATAGTAAATATTACAAATAGGTGAGATTCCCTCATTTGCAATAAATTCCATCTCCATTTTTTTATTTTCAAACAGCAAATCTATATCCCAACCAATTAGAGAATTTTTATCTATGCTACTTATAGAATTATCATCACGATTTGTGATATAAAGAGCATATTCTATTTCATTATTTAATGCTTCTATATCAATATGTTGTTTGTCTTTAAATAGATTACTTTGGCTTTTGTCCTCTATTTTAAAAACCCTATATTGCGGACATTCACAAGCATATTGCATATTTATCGCATACAAATATATGTGTTGTTTATCATTGCTGCAACCCATAAAAAACATAGAAAATGTGATGCAAAAAATAGTTTTGTTCTCATTGTAATAATTCCCATAGATTTATCCACCCTTGTTGTAAAATCTCTTTAATAACTTTACCATTGTTCCAAATAGCCCTTTTGCCGTGTCGATAATCTTGTTTTTTAATATCTTTTGTGTTGTCAATGTTGGGATTTGCCTTTGTGGTATGCCCTACAACATACCCCTGTGGAATCTCTTCGGACAAATTTTTTGCAATGCCATCTATGACAAAAAGGTCTCCGCCAGATTCACAACCGTGTATTTCGATATATGCTCCTTGTGCGATAAATCTATCGAACTTTATATCATATATCGTTCTTTTTTCTTTATGAGTATCAGTTGCGCTCAAGAAATCAGTCGTTTTACTTGCATACAAACTAGCATTAAGGCTATTGATTTGTATATCGTCTTTTGATAAATCTTTTGACATAGAGCTACCCTTATATATATAGCCCCCATTTACTACCGTGAAAAAACAAATCCAGCGAAGCAATAGCATTAGGTTTTTGCTCATTTATAATATCTACTATGGTTTTTGCAGAATCAATAAATTTATGTTCATATATATCGTTTGGATATTGCCTTTGGTAATCCCTTAAAACATTTAGGGAAGCATAATAGAATGCCGAATTATCGCCAATTTTACGCGCTCCACCATAAAATAATAGACGAACTTTTATTTTGCTTGTTTGCTGCTTTATAAAATCGCTAAACGCCATATCATCATTGCTTGCATATCGCTGTGGCAATGGTGTGAAAATCTCATTTGATTTTATGTCTAAATCCTCGCTAGATTTTAGGCAAGATTGACTTATAGATTCTGCGTTTTTATTGCCATTTTGCAAATCGTTAAAATCCTCTATTATATCCTCATCTAGCTCAAATATATCTTTTGCTTTTGGTTCGCCTTGCAGGATTAGCGGTGAGCCTTTGTCGGTTAGGACTTGTGAGATGGCTTGGGCTAGGACTATTTTTTGATTGTCAATTTCTAGTAATGTGGAGCAAATCGAATTTGGGATATTTACTAGTTTCGTGCAAGGGCTAGGCACACCTGCGATATTATTCGTGCAGCCCACGATAGTGGCATTTGCTAAATCTTGCAAACTTATCATTCCTGCGTCATTGCCATTAGAATCTTGCACACACATTGTGTCTTTTGTGCTTGATTGAAGTAAAATTTTACCTTTATGAGCGCATTCAATATTGTCAGATTCTAGCAGGGGATTTAGCTTTGGCATTTAGATTCCTTATGTGGATTTAGATTTTACTTTATTTACGCGTAAATATGTTAGGTTTTTTTGCCTTATGCGTGATAATAGCACAACCTCTCACAAAATATTGATTTTAGCAATGCCAAGTGTGATAAACACCCCTGCTGCAAGGCAAATCATCGCCACAGCCATATTTATGGTGCGCGAGATTCCCATTAGCGTGTTTTCGTGGATAATATCCACAAAGGCGTTGATGATAAGCGCGCCCGGGATAAGATAGAGGATACTCCCCGCGATAGCTATATCAGGCGTGGCAGAGAGCCCCAGCCACACGCCGATATACGCCGTGAAAGACACGATAAATGAGCATAGCAAATACTGCGCTCTAGAATCTAGATGGATTTTGTGGCAAAAATGGCGCACCAAAATCCCCACAAAAGTCCCCGCAAAAATGCAGAGCAACGCACCCAAATCCCCGCCAAAAAGCCGACAAAACGCCGCATTGCCAAGACTAATGATAAACACGCCTAGCACAGCGGAGAGTCGCTTTTGAGAAAGGGTGTAATCAAAGGATTTTTGCGCTTCTTTTAGGCTTAGGTGCTCATCGTGGATTTGCCAGCTTAGCGCGCTTAGGTTTGAGATGAGCGCGAGATTTGCCCTCAAAGGCGCGTTGTTTATGACTTGGGTTCGGCGATTATCGTAGTTGTGCGCATCGGTGATATTTATAGTAATGTATTTCAAAAACACGCTTAAATGCACTTCATAGCCCCACGCCTTGCCGATGCGCTCCGTGCATTTGATGATACGCGAAGTGTATGCGCCATTGCTAAGCAGCGCGCTAGAATAACGACACAAAAAATCGCACACAGCCTCGATTTTGGGCTTTGGCTTGTGCGGGGGTTTGGGCGTGGATTTTTGATTATTTGTTTGTTGTTTGTGGGGAGATTCTGTGATGGGATTTTGCAAGGCGGTGGCGTTTTTCTTTGCGCGTGGCATTAGCTATCCTAGTTAAGTGAGTTGAGGTTGATTTAGCGTGCGATTATAGCACACCAAATCCCAACTAAAATCTCCGCGCATAGAATTTTACTTATTTTTTACACTTTGCCTTGCCTGCGATTATGAAGCGCAATGCGTTTAGCTTGATAAAGCCCGCAGCGTCCTTTTGGTCATAGACGCTGTCCTCTTCAAATGTGCTATACGCGGCGTTAAAGAGCGAATTGCGCGAATTGCGCCCTAAAATCGTAACATTGCCTTTGTAGAGCTCTAGGCGCACTTGCCCATTTACGCGTTGCTGTGTCTTGTCGATGAGGGCTTGGAGTGCCTCTCGCTCGGGGCTAAACCAATATCCATTGTAGATAAGCTCGGCGTATTTTGGCATTATAGAATCTTTGAGGTGCGCTTCCTCTCTATCGAGGGTTAGCGATTCTATGGCGCGGTGTGCTTTGAGGTAGATGCTCCCGCCGGGCGTCTCATAGCAGCCGCGCGATTTCATTCCTACATAGCGATTTTCGACTAAGTCAAGTCGCCCGATTCCATTTTTGCTCCCTAGTGCGTTGAGCTTCTCCCAAAATTTCGCGGGGCTTAGCTTTTTGCCATCGATTGCTACGCCATCGCCATTTTCAAACTCAATGGTGATGATTTGTGGCGTATCGGGCGCGTTTTTAGGGCTCACACTCCACCGCCACATACTCTCTTCAGGCGCGACATTTGGGTCTTCGAGAATCTGCCCTTCATAGCTTATGTGAAGCAGGTTTGCGTCCATTGAATAAGGCGATTTATTTGCCTTTTTTTCGATTTTTATACCCGCTTTTTGCGCGTAAGAGAGAAGTTTCTCGCGACTATTTAAGTCCCACTCGCGCCACGGGGCGATGACTTTTATGTCTGGGTTGAGCGCGTATGCACCGATTTCAAAGCGCACTTGGTCATTGCCCTTGCCTGTCGCGCCGTGCGCTATGGCGTCTGCGCCGACTTTTTTGGCGATTTCTACAAGTCGCTTGGCAATGAGCGGGCGAGCGATACTCGTGCCTAGCAGGTATTCGCCCTCATAGATTGCGTTTGCCCGAAACATTGGAAACACAAAATCTGCTATAAATTCCTCCCTCAAATCCTCGATAAAAATATTTTGCTTTTTTATGCCAAGTTTGAGAGCCTTTGCCCGTGCGGGCTCGACTTCCTCACCCTGCCCAATGTCGGCTGTGAAAGTGAAAACTTCACAACCATAATTATCACCCAACCATTTGAGAATCACGCTCGTATCAAGCCCGCCAGAGTAGGCAAGGACTACCTTTTTTATGGATTTTGATTTTGCGGGGGTTTTGTGAGAATCTACAAAATCTATTTTTTGATTAGATTTTACGCTTGTTTTTGTATTTGATTTTGTGCTAGTTTTTGGCATTTGGGACGCTCCGTAAGTGAAAGTAAAAAGTGGTAAAATTATAATAAATTTTTGAAAAAAAGCTAGCAAAGAGTTTGAAAAAGTGATAAAAAATAGGCAATAAAAAAGCTAGCCTTTGCCTGCCAAAAAGTCTTTTTAAGACATTTTGATAAGCTAGGCTAGCTTTTTCAAAGAAGCAAAAACACCGCTAAAGCCACCAAAATCTAAGCGACTTTAGCCAAAATCTTAAGCCTAAAATCTTAAAAATCTTAAGATAGAAGCCTTAATAGATTTTGTTGTGCTGCGTTTGCTTGGCTTAGTGCGTAGCTACCAGATTGCGCTAGAATCGTCCATTTGTTAAATTCGGTTGATTCTTTGGCAAAATCCACTTCGCGGATTCCACTTTCAGCCGCTTTGACATTTACTTGTGTAGTAGAAATGTTATTTACGGTTACAATCATTTGCCCTTGCACAGAACCTAAGTCAGCGCGGATTTTGTCAAGTGTCTTTGTCGCAGAATCTGCGATGTCAATCACCACCATCGCGCCTCTAAGTGTGGTAACACCAGCACCTAGCACTTGGTTTCTAGCTACTGCTGCGTTGTTTTCATTTGCACCAGCAGCAGAGCGAGCATCTTCTTTAAATAGCCCTAGCACATCGCGTAGATTTACCACGGTTTCCGCCACGGCTTGTCCGGGTGCATATCCTGTGGAGGCAAGCGCGCCTGTCCCTGATACAAGTATGTCGCGAGAATCTTGTCGCACAAGTGCCAATCTACCATAATTCACTGAGCCCGGACCTGTTAGGTTTTGCCCATTCATTTTTTGGATAGATACGGGAGCGGTGCTGTTTTTGCCACCTTTTGGAGTGCCAGCTTGCACGACAATACCGCGTCCATCGATAGAGCGCAAGTTTAGTCGTCCTTCATTGTCCGCAAACGCTTCCACGCCTGTTTCCGCAGTCGCAGCGTTAAAGGCTTGGACAAGTCGTCCATCGCTATCAGCTTGCTTGATACCTTGAATATCGCCTAGCGAGAATCCATTGATGACAACGCCCATCAAATCGCCTGCTTGGATTTCTTGGTCAGAAGTAGAAAGCACGACAGCATTAGCGCGGATACCTGTTTTGTCAGCAGTCTTGTTGATGACTTCTGCTAGGTTTCCTAGCCCTGTGCCCGCAGTGTGAGAGATTTTGACAGACTCTAGCTGGACATCATTTACACCATCTACTTGGCGGAATTTGATAGCCACTTCGCCAGACGCGGTAATCATCGCGCCTGTTTCTAGGCGGACTTGCCCGATTTTGTCTGAAGTAGTCGCACCGATAGAGGCTTTGATAGATTGGTTTGAATACGCACCTACTTGGAATTCTTTATTTGTCCATTGACCAGACAAAAGAGCTTGTCCGTTGTAAGCGGTAGTATTGCCCACCATATCTAGCCCTTGCACCAAACGGATAATGTCGCTTTGAATCGCTTTGCGAGAAACGGAAGTTTGTCCATCTTGTGCCGCTTGGATAGCCTTTGTTTTCACAGTATCAAGGATTTTTAGCATTTCGTCCATCGCTTTATCGGCGATTTGGATAATACCCATACCCTCGTTTGTGTTTTGGATAGCTTGTCCTAGCGCGCTTGCTTGAGTGCGCAAAGAGTCCGCGATAATCATACCAGAAGCGTCATCAGCCGCTTTGTTGATACGAAGACCTGAGCTAAGTTTCTCAAGAGAATTCTTGAGATTCCATTGTGTTCCTACACCTTGCACATGGGCGTTTAGCGCCATCACATTCGTGTTGATTTGGAAAGCCATTGTGAAACTCCTTTTTGGGATTTAAGTCTAAAGGCATCCTTGCCTTTGACAAGACTAGAATCGACACAAAGAAAATCCTTTTAATAGATTTTGCTAGGTTTTGTGATAATTTCTCTATGGGATATGTTTTGCATTGGGATATGTTTGCGAAATATGCGACAAAAGCCGTAGATTAAGATTTTGGATTTTACTAGATTTTGCTAGATTTTGATTTTATTTTTGCGTTTGTAGCGTTTCGCGCTTGCGATACGCTTTTGGCGTTTATAAATCGCATTATAGCAAATTTGGATTTTGCTTATGCGATTTTGGCATTGATTTTCACATAAACTTTGCGTAAAATCTCACCTTTGCGTGCTAGATTCTCTCTCGCCCGCACTAAACGCCTTAAAGTCAAATTTGTATTTGTGGGTTTGTCTTGTGTTTGCAAAATCTAGAGGTGATTTGGGGATTCTCTTTTTTGGGATTTGCTTTAAGGCAAATACTCTTTAATCCGTCCTAAATTCGATTTCATAATTTATGATAAAGTCCATTTCCTCATCGCTCAAATCATAAAGCGGACAAATAAGCCTATCGATTTCATCGATTATATGCTTTGATTTGCGGATTTTGTAGGTTTTTACGCCATTGCTAAAATCGTGGTTTTTTTCTATGTCGGCTTCGTATTGCGTGGCTAGTGTTTCTAATTTTGCAATGATTGTCTTGCTAAATTTAGGAATGCGGAATCGCTCAAATTCGTAAATATAGCTGTCCCGCCCGTTAGAATAAGCGGTTTTAAACCACCAAAAAAGATTGCTTGACATTAACGCCACAAGCAATTTTGCATTTTTTGCATCAAAATAGTTTTCTTTGCTGGATTTCGTGGAATAGCTTGTGTATAAATCATAATATCCTCCGCCTGAAGTGCGATAATAGATTTTCTCTTTGCCTTTCATAAGCGATTTTAGCGATTGTTTTTGGGCATAAAGTTTTTTCATTATGACTTTTTCAATCGGCAAACTAATTTTACAAAACGCCCCTTCTCTCACAAATTCGATACTATTTATAAATTGTTGAGCTTCTATTAGCTCTTTTAGAGTTTGGCTAGAATAGCGTTTATTTACTTGCGTTGTAAATAGTTCTTTTGTGGGTGAGAGCGTTTTTTTAATGCTAATGACTGAGACTCTTTGCTCGGCATTGGGAAACACTTTCATAGGGCGATGCCCATAGCTACTCACTCGCATAAACTCGCAATTTTCTAGTAGCATTTGATGAAGTGCGATATTTGACTTGCTACTTGTGATGCTAAGGGGGACAATGTAGGCAAGATTGCCATTTTGCTTAATAAGATTAAAGCCCTTTTCGATAAAGAGTTTGTAAGTATCGCCTGTGTCGGCGTATTGATATTTCCACTGCTCTTTTGGCAATTTTTTGTTTTGGCAAAAATCCTTTTGTGCGCTATCTAGCAAATCCCCATAGGGCGGATTGCCAACTATCAAATCAAAGCACATAAAATCCCCGTTTTTATCCAAAACTTCGGGGAATTCAAATCGCCATTCAAAGTAGGATTTTGCCTCTTTTGAGATGGATTCATACGATTTCATAGAATCTAGCAAGGCGATAAAATCTTTTTGCACAAAGGCGCGTGGTTCGTTTGTAATGCCAAGCGTTTTGTGGTAATTAAATGCGATTAGGTAGTCATTTAGCTTTTTGCTTGCTTCTTGCAATTCTTTTGGGTTTGCGTTTGGCAATTTTGCATTATCGATTCCGCCGTAACCATAGGATTTTAGATAGTTTGCAAGGGTGCTTTTAAATTCTCGATATGCGGGGTTTGTTTTGACAAAAAGGCTTAAAATAAAATCTTTGGCAGATTCTATCTCGCGTTTGTGTAAGCCCCGCAAATCCTCGTTTGTCTCGTTTTTATAGGCGTTTGTGGCGTTTTTGTAAGATTGTATTTGTTTGGGTAATTTGACTTTCAAATCATCTAAAATGGATTTTATTTCGGCGACTTCCTCATCGGATTCGCCTAGTTTTCTGTCTTTGTTTAGCAGGGCTTTTAGCTGGGATTCTAGCTTTTCTTTGCTAAAATTTAGGGTTATGTTTGAGATAAGAGAGTTGCCACATTTTATGTTTATATCGATATTTGGGAGGGTTTGCATTTGGTGGATTGCAAAATCTAAATTTGGCAAATAGCCCTCATCGCCTTGTGTGAGATAATAGCTATTTTTTAGCAATTCTATCCAAAGTCGAAGTTTGCAGATTTCCACAGAATTTGGATTTATATCCACGCCAAAGAGATTATTTTCGATGATAGATTTTTTTAGCGCGAATAATGCCTTTTGGATTTTGTGTCTTGGCTCATTTGGGCTTTTTGGCTTAGCATAGACAAAATCACTCAAAACTAGCTCATCGCCGATAATATGCAACTCTTTGCTTAAAATACTAGAATCTAATAGCCCCAAATCATAGTAGATTCTTATCATCTCATTTAGCGCGGAGACTAAGAAATGTCCGCTCCCTACCGCTGGGTCGCAGATTTTTACGCTTTTTAGCGTGGCTATGTGCTTGGCGATTATGGATTGTCTATCGTTATGGGGATTTTTGTCATTGCGAGAATCTGCGACTTTGTCAAAAGTCGCAGATTCGTGGCAATCTATATTTTTTTGGATTGCCACGCTCGCTTCGCTCACTCGCAATGACGAATTAGAGCGCGATTGGCGGATTTCGCGGTAGATTTCATATTCTATGTCGGCTATATTTTTGCATTGCCATTTGGGATTTGCCTCATTAAATCTTTGCACTACGACTTGTTGTAAATTTTCCTCGCATATATACGCGCTAATCGCACTTGGCGTGTAAAAAGAGCCATCTTTATACGCATTTATGCGCTCAAAGACATTGCCTAAAATGCTTGCATTTATGAGTGTATCGGCTTCGTATTCCTCGCCACTGCCAAAGTCATAGCTATCCAAAAAATCTAGCAAGTAGCGCAAAAGCGGGATTTTAGCGACATTTGAGATTTTGGATTTTTTGTTGTATTCGCTGTAAGGGAGCAATTCTTTATCATTGCTTAGGGCGCGTATGTGAATGAGATTTTGCTCGATTTTATTTGGGTTAAACAGCGATGAGTTGAGATAGGGCATCGCAAAAAATGGCGAATCTTTATCGCGCTCATCGTGTGGCTTGGCAAAGACTTCAAAAAAGAGATTTTCCAAACTTTGAAAATCTTTTATGTGTTTGTTGTTTAGAAATTTTATGGATTGTTTGCCTTTTTCTTGGCTATTAAATCGAATGAGATTTGCCTCGATTAGCTTCAAAAACAAAATACGATTTAGCCACAAAATAATAAGTGAGATAATGTTTTCTTGGGTTTTGTCGCATTCATTTGGCAACGAATCAACGATATTGTGATACAGCGTCCCGCTTACATTATTTGGGATAATGGTGTTTTTGTTTTTATCTTTGCTCCCATCTAGGACTTTTAAGCCCAAAATATAAAGCAACTCTTTATAAAATGCCTCGTTAATGTCATTTTTGTGGATATATAATTCAAGCAAAAATTCGGGCGAAAACGCCTTGACAAAGGGCTTAATCTCGCTTAAATCTTTGCAATCCACAATTTTATGCAAATCCAAATATAGCGGTCTAAATTCTGCGTTAAAATGCTCGCTATCAAAATATTCTTTTAGCTCATTGTAAAAATCCTCGTTTGTTTTTTGCGCTATTTTTTCTTTTTTTAAATCCGTTTGCTTTGTCAAAGATTTGTATTTGCCATAAAGATTGTTTTTGATATGCTCATCTTTGTATAAATATCTCTCAAATTCGCTCTCTTTGAAAATGAAAAATTGATAAAAATCCGTGATAATGATATATTTTATCTCAAACCTTGCCCCACTCTCTAAGCAACGCTCTTTTTCACGCAAATAATACAAAATCACTTCGTGCAATGCCTTTTTGTTGTGATTTTCCGCGCTTATCATTTCATTTGCATTGCTTGGCTTTTTTGCTTCGATAATCACTGCGATATTATTTTCTTGCATAAGGGCTAAATCAATCTCACTTTTGCCTTGTGATTTTTGCTTGATAGCTGTGCTAAATCCTAGCGATTGGAGCAATGGCGTAAGCGCGTTTGCCACCAAATAATCCTCATTTTGGCTAATAAGTGTTGGGAGATAATTATTGATTTTTTGTTTAAATTCTTTGTATTGCTGCTCGGGGACTTTGGAGTGGTAGTATAAATCGCCCCCAAGAAAACTCGCAATCTCTTGAGGCGTCTCTCTTATGTTTAATCGAAGCATTTTCGCCCTTTTTGTAAATTTTGGTGCATTATAGCATTATTTTGTTTGATTTCTTTATCCTGCAAAATCCATAAATCATAACGCGATTTTCATAAGCTAGTTGTTTGTCTAAATCCTCTATTTGCAATTCTACTGCCATATTAACTTACTTTTCTACCTATCGTTTTATCGCTTTTGGTTTGATTTTGGATAAATATTTTATCAGCAATTTTAAGCAACTTTATTTTTATAAAGCAACTAAGTTGCAATTAAGCAAAAAAGTGTTATAATCCGCCGTTTAAATTTTAAAAACCGCCCAATTAAAAACCACCAAAAAGGTAGAAAAGGATTGACAATGCAGGATATTAAAACCCAAAATTTCTCAATGCAACCACACAAAAACACAAAATACGCCAACGCACCGCAACGCCAAATGCAACGCACACAAAATCTAACACTAAAGGCACTTTGCCTTTTCGCACTGCTATCAAGCACAAACACGCTATACGCTAACAAAGCGGATAAAAGCACGCACAATCAAACGCAAAATCAAACGCGCACGCACGATTCCCACGAGCATTTGCACGCAGACTTGAGCATAGATTCTGCCCACGCGCACGCCACACACGAAAATCACGCCACACAAGAATCTCACGCCACCAAGCGCGATTATTTGCACGCTTACGAACTCCACGAGCACGAGCATTCAAAGCAAGGCGATTTTGCTAGTCTAAGTGCGAGAGTGGGCATCTTTGGCAAATCCTCTGCCCTAGCTAGCAAAAGCGACAACGCAAACAAAGACAACTACGCGATGCTTTACTCACGGCTATTTCTTCGCGCAGCCCCCTTTGCAAACGCACATAACGGCTTAAGTGGCTTGCAAATAGGCGTAGGCGCGGTAGCGTATGCACCTTTTTATAGCGATAAGGCAAATCCCTACACTTACATAAACTCAAACTTTGTCGCAAACAACGCATATTTGGGCTATGTCAAAGATTTTAACCGCGTAAGTGTGGAGGTGCTAGCGGGGCGATTTGAGCAGGAGCTAGAGTGGGTTGGGCATTCATTGCAAGGCGTGTTTGGACGCGTAACTTTGCCATTTATCGCAGGCACAAACCCGCATTCCGCCCAAATCTATGGAATCTGGGTAAATGAGCACGCAGACATTACGCGCGAATTTAGCTCGGATTTTGACTTTTATAAGCACCTTTATCCAAAAGAAAATCTTTTCGCTGGCGGGGTAAATCTCTCCCTTGCGTTAAGCCAAAATGCGCGACTTCACATCGAGCCTTATGCGTATCATTTGACGCATTTTTTTAGCGTGTATGGGAGCAAATTTGTCCTAGATTTTGGCTTTGGCGGGGATTTTAATGGCAATTTAAATGGCACAAAATGGCGGAGCAAGACTATCGCACACGGGGCGTTTTTGTATTCAAATTATGCGCGAATCCACGCAGGGCACAACCATAATGAAGCAGGTGGCGAGCATAACCACAACCACGAGGACGGGCACGGACACTTAGACACGGATAATCGAGGCGATACCTATTTCGCGCTTTTGGAGCAAGAGTTTCTCTACAAAGATTTGCTCTACTTTGGGGTTGGATTTCAGCATATCGGTGAGCGTGTGTTTGAGCTAGCAAATATCGAGACGACTTCGCGCTTTGAGGCACACGAGGGGCAGGGATTTGGCGTGATTCGTCCTGGTGCATTGCATAGCGGTAGCCACACGACAAACGCCTATAATGCGCATACAAACACTTACTATGGCTTTGTGGGGGCGAGGTTTGGCACGCAAAGACGATTTGCGCTAGAGGCTCTTGCGCGAGATAGCACGAGCAGTGCCAAGACACAGAGCGCGTTTTCGCTAGGGTTGCGATATGAGTTCCCGTATGGCTTTGAAATCGGTGGCTTAGCCGTGTATATGCTAGATAAGCACGCACACGATGGAATCCCCCACACGCTTAATCGCAGCTTTGGCAAGGCATATATGCAATGGAGATTTTAAAATTTAAACGCAAATTTTCAACGCAAAATCAACACAAGGGGCAATGATGAAAAAACATATATTTAGCAACATATTGCGTGGGGGCATAGTGGTGTCTTGCACGCTGGCATTATGCTTAAATGTGGCAAGCACAAAGGATTTTAATACGCAAAAACCCATAATCTCTGTGAGTATCGCGCCGATAGGCTATTTTGTGGAGCAAATCGCTAAAAACACGGCGGATATAAACCTCATAATCCCGCCAAATAGCGATGAGCACACGCTAGATTTTAAGCCTAGCGTGGTGGCAAATCTGCAAAAAAGCGCGGTGTATTTTACTATCGGGTTAGAAATCGAAGCGATTTTGGCGGATAAATTTAAGGGTGTGAAAATCGTGGATATAAGCAAAGGCGTGGCAAAAATCAATGATACGCACGAGCATAATCACGGGGATTCTCACGAGCACGATTTGCACGCACATAATTCGCATTCGCACGGAGATTCTCACGCGCACGATTCGCATTCGCACGAACTAGAATCACACGAGCATTCACACGATTCGCATTCGCGCAAAGACCCGCATATTTGGCTTGACCCGATTTTAGCTAAAACGCTTTCCCAAAATATCGCAAACACTTTGCGCGAACTCTACCCGCAAAATGCGAAGTTTTATGCCAAAAATCTAGCGGATTTTGAAGCGAAATTAGACAGCTTGCACGCCCAAATCACGCAAATCCTCTCAAAAAGCAAGCACAAAAAATTTATCATCTATCACCCAAGTTTGAGTTACTTTGCCAAGCGATATAATCTCACTCAAATTCCTGTGGAGATTAAAAGCAAAGAGCCTAAGGCAAGGGATTTGCAAGCCATAATCACGCGTGCCAAAAAAGAGCAAATCCGCACGATTTTTGTGCAGGCTGGATTCTCCCAAAAATCCGCCAAAACATTAGCCAAAGAGTTAGGCGCAAATGTCGCACAAATCAACCACCTAAGCGATGAGTGGGATAAGCAAATGCTAAATATCGCGCGACAAATCGCAGAGCAATAAAAAACTAGCAAGGTGTGGCAAGGCAAGGTATGGTAAGGTAGGTTTTAGCAAATGCGAGTTTTGTTTGGATTTTGCCTTTTTGTCGCGCTTAGTGCCGCGCAAATCCACGCCTGCGCGCTGTGCCAAGCCTATATCCCAAATGTGCTTGTAAGCATAGATTTTAAGCGTAACGACAAACATATTTCGCTTATTTTTCAATGGCAATTTGAGAGGGAATTTACCCAAACGCTTTTGCATAGCTATGATATAAACGCAAATAATGTGCTTGATAAAAGCGAGCTAAAACTCATAAAAAACGCGCTCACAAGCTATGCCCTGCCTAGACATAACCTAACCCAAATCCTGCTAGAAAATCCAAATAATGAGAATCTAGAGAGCGTAAAATTTCGCATAAAAAATACTGAAATCTTTATGCAAGATGAGAGGCTAATCTACCGTTATGAAGTCGCGCTAAATTCTGATTTTGGCAAATCTAAGCGACTTTTTGTGCAGGTGCAAGATGAGGGGGATTTTTTTGCGTTTAAGTTTTTGCCACATACGCGAATTGATTTTGGAGGGCAGGTTTTATTAGGCAATGAAAATGCAAATCTCATCATTTTTGAGATAAAAAATGCGGGGGATTTGGTGGAGGATTTGCGCGGGGATTTTAGCGAAAATGTGCGCGGGGATTTGAGTAACGATTTGCGCGGAGATTTTAGCCAAACACAATCGCGCGAAACGCAATCGCGTGATTTAGATTTTAGCCAAAATCTATCCACACATTCTAGCCTGCAAAGCATAAACGATTCTACTCAAGCGTTTTTAAGCGCGCTGTGGCAAAATATAATCGCGCTCAATGCCAAAATCCTCTCCGCCATAAAATCCCACATAATAGGCGAAAAAAGCATATTTGGGATTTTTAGCTTAATAGCGTTAAGTTTGCTTTATGGCGTTTTGCACGCTGCTGCGCCCGGACACGCAAAACTGCTTACTAGCTCGTATTTTTTAGCTCACAAAGGCTCTTATGCAAAGGCGTTTGGCTTTGCTTTGCGCGTGGGAATCGTGCATATTGTAAGCGCGTTTGTGCTTGTGGGGCTTGGGCTTTTTGTCTTAAAAATCGTGGTGCAAAGCCTAGCAAATGACGCAAATGCGATTATCACGCAGATTTCTAGCGCGATAATCATAGCGGTGGCATTAGCCTTGCTCGTGCGAAAAATGCGTGGCAAACACGCGCATACTTGCGGGTGTGCGTCCTGCCAAAATCACGCGACTACTTCAAACGCGCTTCATAAAAGTAGCGCGCAAAATCCACGCTCCATATTTGCAAACGCGCCACATTCGTATTCTATGCTTGCAAACGCGCTGAAAGCTATGCAATTCACATTTTCAAAGATTGCCACAAATATTAGCCCAAATATTGATTTTGCCAAATGGGGTGTGATAATCGCAGCGGGAATCGTGCCCTGCCCAAGTATGATTCTCGTGCTGTTGCTATGCTTTGAAGTGGGCTTTTTTAGCGCGTTTTTAAGCGCGATTTGCATTGCGATTGGAATGAGTGCGGTGGTGTTTGCATCTGCGATTTTTGCGCATAAGGTGCGATTAAGTGCGGGGAGTGAGAAAATCTTGCGTGCGTTAGAATATCTCGCGCTTTGTGGAATGCTTTGTGTGGGGATTTTTATGTTTGCAAATGCAAAATCTAGCGTGTTTTAAAATTTAAATTTTAAAAATGGCGTGGGATTTTTGATAGTAGATTTTAAGTAATTTTTGGAGTGGTTATGGAGCTTTTTAGGATAGAGGATTTGACTTTTGCTTATGGTGCAAATCAACCGCCCGTGCTAGAAAACATAAATTTGCGTTTTTTTAGTAGCGATTTTTTGGCGATTACGGGGGCAAATGGCGGGGGGAAATCTACGCTAATAAGGCTAATTTTAGGCATTTTGCACCCGCAAAATCCACACATAACGCGCTATGTCAAAACTACGCAAATGGGCTATGTCCCCCAAATCACACAGGCAAACCCAAACTTTGGCATTCGCGTTATTGATTGCGTGGCTATGGGGCTTGTGGGAGGGAGGACATTTGGCTTTGCCCCCAAAAGCGACAAAGACAAAGCGCGAAATGCCCTCTCACTCGTGGGAATCCAAAATCTTTGGGATAAAAATCTCAATGAATTAAGCGGAGGGCAACGGCAGAGAGTCTTTATCGCGCGGGCTTTGGTGGGTGAGTGCAAAATATTGCTTTTAGATGAGCCAAGTGCAAGTGTGGATAAGCAAAGCGCGGAGGTGATTTTTACGCTTTTAGATTGTTTGCATAAAAATGGCGTTGGGATTTTGCTTATTAGCCACGATGTGGATTTGGCAAGTAAGTATGCAAACAAAGTCGCTACGCTAAATCACACACTAAAATGGCGACAAAATCCGCAAAATCCACACAATTTAAAGGGCGCAAATGTTTGAGATTCTCTCATTTAGCTTTATGCAAAATGCCATTTTTGGCGCGATTTTGGTAAGCGTGGCGTGTGGGATTATAGGCTCTCTAGTAATGATAAATCGGCTCTTTTCACTAGCGGGGGGCATTACGCACGGGGCATTTGGGGGAATCGGGCTTGGATTTTATCTAGGGCTTAGCGGGTGGGCTATGTTTGCTAGCACGGCGACATTTGCACTATGTTTGGCGTTACTTGTGGCGTATCTTAGCAAAGCCTATCCGCATAGAAGCGATAATATCATCGCGGTGATTTGGGCGTTTGGTATGGCGTTTGGGATTATTTTGGTGGATAAAAGTAGCGATTTTGGCGCGGATTTGATGAGCTATTTGTTTGGCAATATTTTGGCGATTAGTGGCGAGGATTTGGTGATTATGGGCGTGTGTGATGCGCTATTTGTGGGCGTTAGTGTGGCGTTTTATCGGCAGTTTGAATCTATGAGCTTTGATAGCGAGTTTGCAGGACTAAGGGGCGTAAAAACGGGGATTTTGCATTTTGTGCTTGTGTGTGCTATCGCGCTTTGCGTGGTGGTGGCTATGCGCGTGGTGGGGCTTATTTTGGTGCTTGCATTGCTTGGGATTCCTTGCTTTATCGCGGAGCGATTTGCACGGACTTTGGGCGGGATAATGCTTGTATCGTGCGTTTTAAGCGTGATATTTTGTTTTTTGGGTTTGGCATTATCCTACGCGCTAAATCTATCAAGTGGTGCAAGCATTATCCTTGTGGCGTGCGTTTTCTTTGTGCTTTGCTTGCTAAAGGAGAAATAAAATCGCTAGATAAAAACAATTAAAAACCAAAATGTAATGCCTTGTGATGATGATTTTTAGTTATTTTAAGTTTGCATAAAAGATAATTTAGCTACTCAAAAAACCATTTTACCAAAAGCTAACCTTGAGTCTTTTAGCGAATTTTAGCTATTTTTAGAGTTGTCTTTGTGTTTAGATTGCTTGCGTTAGAAAATCCCAAAAAACACAACCAAAATCTAAAAATTTCCACCTACAATAATGCTACCAAAAGTGTGGATTCCGCCTAGTCCCCCGCCATCTTGATTGCTAAATTCTCTCGTGCGATGAAGCGCGGTATATGCCATAAAAAATCGCTTGTAATTTAGGCTAACCCCCCATATAATCTCCCCCACGCCACGCGACAACTCAATATCATTGCGTGGCAAAAAAGAGTTGCCCTGCAAAAACATATTTCTCACCACAGCGCGAATCCCCCCCCCCATATATACTTCTACGCTAAAATCAAACGCATTTTTGGCACTGCTTACAAAGCCAGAATTTATAGTCGGCGTGAATGTGTTTGGCGTGAGATTGTAGCCTATGCGTGCGATTAGGTTTGCTTGGGCATAGATTTTGGCATTGCCTAGCCCAAAGCTAACTTGGGGCATAATATCTAGCAATGATTTGCTTTTTTCATACACTTTTGGCAGGCTAAAAGACAAACGATAATACGCATTAAAAACCCCTTCATTTTTTAGCTGTGTATCCCAGCCCTCTAGCTTGCGGACATTTCGCGCTTCGTGGATAAAATCTTGGGTTTGTTTGGCAAGGGCGGCTTTGCCTACTACGCCTATTTGGGCTTCAAACTGCTCAAGAATGTATCTAAATCGATTTTGCAATACAACGCTTGTGTATAAAAATCCGCTGTATGGATAATCCCCGCTTGGCGGTGGGTTTGAAAATCTATCTTTTGGCGCATACATTTCTTGGGACATAGCTATGCCAAAAGATGGGGCAAAAAGCGTGCTATCATCATATTTTTCTAAATGTTTTGCAAAAAAGCTAGGCAAAGAAATCGCATTCATAAAAGCATAAAATCTATTTGTGTGCTTGCTATTTTGTAGCAAATCTTTGGAGTGAAATTTTAGCCCGACTCCTGCGGTGTAGTATCTATCGATGTGTGGATTGAAATTTGAGTCGTTTTCATAAAGAAGTAAAAATGAGTGTTTATCGTTTTTTGGTTGGCGCGACATTGTGGCGTTGCAACCCTCAATGCAAGGGGGTATATTTTCGCTAGCAAACAACCCCATAGCGATAAACGCGCAACAAAATATGCCAACAAACCTATGCAAAATCCACATTATAGACGCTTTTTATCGGTGCTCTAAATTATAATTTACCTCGATTTTTAGACGGACGATTTTTTCGGGTTTGGGGAAATTTTTGTGTGCTTCTAGGACGCTTTTTAGGGCTTGCGTGTTTAGTATGTCGCCTGTGTTGGAGCGGTAGATTTTGAGGTTTTTTATCGCGCCATTTGGCTCTAGGACAAAATCCACCCACACGCTTCCTTGCATTTCACGGATTTGGGCTAGTCTAGGGTAGTGGTGTTTTTTGCGGATTTCGGCTTGGACTTTTTGGTAAAACTCATCGCTTATGCCCTCATTAAACGCTAGGGATTCATAAGTAGAGCCTTGAGAGTCTTGATTGGACGCGGCGTTTGATTCTAGCTCGGTTGGGATATTTTTGCTTATGTTTTCTTGCTCATTTGGCTCTTCTTGCATTTTTTCTTGCTCTTCTAGCGGGATTGGGTGTTTTGGTTTGTGGTGTTTGATATGCTCTTTGTGATGTTTTTTGTGGTGCTTGTGGCGAGGTCTAGTAGGGGTGGAGTAGGCTTTTTGGTTGGCATTTGTGTTGATACTTGCTAGGCTCATTGTGATTTGGGCTAGCCCTATTTCTTCTAGGTTGTCATTTCTATCAAATACCCCTAAAATCCCCGCTATAAGCCCTAGATGAAACACCACCGAGCTAGCAAAGCCGATAAATGCAGGGGTTTTAATCTGCTTGCGCAGAGATAGAAAAGTTTTCATGTCCTTTGTCCTTTAATATGCCTATGATTCTTACAAAGTTATCAAATTTTGCGTCTTTGTCGCTTTTGACTTCTATCATTTTGTCATCGTTGGTTTGATTTATGATTTGTTTTATCGCGTCAAAATCCTTTTCTTCATCGTCAATGTAGATTTTATTATCGGCATTTATTACGATAGTTAGCCGTTTGTCATCAAGTTTTTTTTCTACTTTGTCGGCTTGGGGTAGGTTGATAGGGATTGCCCCTTGCGCGATAAAAGTCGAAACACTTAGCACAATAGCCAGCAACACAAGCATAACATCAATAAGCGGGATAACATTTAGCCCATCTCGGCGATGTAGTTTCATTTGATTCTCCTAGATTTTGTATGGTTTGTATGTGTTTTGATTTTAGGATTTTTTGTAGGTTTTGTAGCGATTTAGCAGCACATCTACACGGCGCAAAAGTGCGTTATACACGATAAGTGTAGGGATAGCCACGACTAGCCCTAAGGCTGTGGCTTTTAGTGCTAGAGATAGCCCTACCATTATGCTTTTTGCGTCAATCCCACCGCTTACGCCCATATCATAAAAAGTTATCATAATGCCAACCACCGTGCCCAAAAGCCCGATATAAGGGGCGTTTGAATAAATGATATAAAGTGTGGTTAGGTTTTTGGTAAGGGATTCTTCAAGGGCGTCAATATCCACAAACACGCGCACATCTACACGCCAAAAATAAAGCAACCTCTCTATGCTAAACCACAGCGATAAAAAGCTCATAAGCCCTAGCACGCAAAAAATAATCATATCAATATGCGTTCGTAAAAAGTCCATTTGCAACCTCTTTTTTTTTGGATTTTTGTGTTGGTTTGTTTATGTGATTTGTGCCTAAAATCGCATTATTTATTCTCATTTTGTCTATCAAAAAGAGAATAGCTTTTAGTATTTAGCACAAATGTGAAAGCAATGTTAATGTATTTTTCTTAACACAAAAATAAAACTTGCATAAAACACTAATAAACCTTGATAAACATTGCATAGATATTGCATAAAGTCGGCATAAATTCGCGCAAAATCTAAATATGTGCGTTTGCAAAATTTTCGCAAAAATCCACAAAAATCCACACATCGCACACAAAATGTCGCACATAAAATGCCAAAAAATATCAAAAGATTAGCCTTAATCGCTTATAATTGCGCGTGTTATTCAAGGTTTGTGATTTTATGTTTGCCACTTGCTTTTTATGATTTTTATGAAAAAATATGCCATTCAAACACAAAAATACAACAAAAAAGGTTACCAAATGCCTAAAAAATCTGCCAAAAATACCCAAGCTAATTCACTAGATTCTAGTCTAAAATCTAATCTAAAATCTAGTGCAGAGTCTAGCGATATGGCAGAATCTAACGATATGTCTTTTGAAGAATACATTAACCAATCTTGGGGGGATTTTGCACCGATAAAAAAACCAAAAAAAGACACTCAAAAACCCCCAAAAAAAACAAACCAGCAAGATACAAAACAAGACACAAAATCTACCAAAATCTCTCAAACAAAAAACAATGAAACAAACAACACAAAATCTACAAACCCCGCAGAATCTATCGAATCTACAAAGCCTACAAATGCGCCAAACGCCATAAATAGCCAAAATGCCGATGAGCTAGAAGGGCTAGATGATTTAGATGATTTTAGTGATAATATCGATAGGGGGCAGGATTTTTCGCGAGGTATCACGCCAAATCTTAGCGAGATTGAGCGAGAATTTGGCGGGCAAGATATTGATGAATTTGAAGATTTGCACGAGTTTGAGGAGAGTTTGGAGGGGGATTCTAGCCAGCCTAAGTTGCCCTATTTTACGAGTGTTTCGCGACATAGATTTCATAGCGCACACGCCATAAATGTCAAAGATAGGCTAAAAAAAGGGCTAAATACATTTATTAGCCACGAGTCTTTTAGCGGGGTGTTGCTGTTTTTTTGCGTGATTTTTGCTATGGGGGTGGCAAATTCTGCGTTTGCAGAAAAATATTTTGCATTTCAAGAGCTAAAACTTGGCGTGTTTTTTGGCGAGGGACACGCGGGAATGTCGATTTTGCATTTTGTCAATGATGTGGCGATGAGCTTTTTTTTCTTAATGATTGGGCTAGAGATGAAAAGAGAGATTCTCTATGGCGAGCTAGCGGGAGCAAAAAAAGTCATTTTCCCTATGCTTGCTGCGCTTGGGGGGATTGTAGTCCCCATAGGAATCTATTTGTTTTTCAATCACGGCACGCCCTCAGCTGTGGGATTTGGCGTGGCGATGAGCACGGATACGGCTTTTGCGCTTGGTGCGATACTTTTTTTGGGCAAGCGAGTGCCTCTTAGCTTAAAGGTGTTTTTGGTTACGCTTGCGGTGGTCGATGATTTGGGAGCGATTTTTGTCATAGTGATTTTTTATACGCAAAATCTGCAGATTTCTTGGCTTATCATCGCGCTTATTATTTTAGCCGTGCTGATTTATTTCAACCAACAAGACACGCGCAAAACTTCAAGTTATTTATTTTTGGGCGTTTTGCTTTGGATAGCCGTGCATAATAGTGGAATCCACGCCACCATAGCAGCCGTGCTTTTGGCTTTTTGTATCCCGGGGCGTTCAAATGTCTCTGATATTGCGCTTTTGCGACTACGCGAAGAGCTCAAAAAAATCACGCATATCACGCAAAGCGGGCGCAACTTTTTTGAGACGCACGCACAAAAAGAAGATATGGGAGGATTTCGCCAAACTTTAGCAAGCCTAAAAAAATTTTTTAGCTCTAAAGAGAGCGAGCGCACATTTAACATAAAAGAGCAAAGTCAGCGCGTCCAAATCCTAGAATCCATCGCCAAATACTCTCACGCCGCCCAAAATCCACTGCTTCAGCTACAAACATTTTTGCACCCATTGTGCTCATATTTTGTCGTTCCATTTTTTGCGTTTGTAAATGCGGGCGTGCGGATAGATTCTAGTATAAATTTTGATTTAGACCATATATTTTTGGGGACGATTTTGGGGCTGGTGGTAGGGAAGCCTATCGGGATTTTGGTTTTTTCTTTTTTGGGCGTGAAGCTAGGGGTGGCGACTAAGCCAAATGATTTATCATTTGGGCATATATTTGCCACAGGGTGCTTAGCTGGGATAGGATTTACGATGTCTATATTTGTGGCAAATCTAGCCTATGACCACGAAGATGCTATCATTTTATCCAAAATCTCTATTTTATACGCCTCTTCGCTAGCACTTATCATTGGCATTTGTCTTTTGTATTTTTTTACAAAGCCAAAAGAGCCTGTGTATCTGCTAGAATCTAAACGCGATTTGAGTGATTTGCCTAGTGATATTTCTAGTCCTAGCGGAGAATCTAGCGCATTTGCTACGCCAAAAGATAATGACAAAGCAAAGGATTTTGCGCTAGATTTGGCATTTGCCAAAGAATCTGCCAAACACCACATAAAAGATTCTACTTCGCAAATCAATCTAAAATAATGTAAAAATATGCGATTATTTTAAAAAATTACAAGGAAACAAATGAAACACATAAATACGAAAGGCACAAATTTGAAAGGCATAGTTTTAGCAGGGGGCTCTGGCACGAGGCTTTACCCTATCACAAAGGGCATTAGCAAGCAACTTTTGCCCGTTTTTGACAAGCCGATGATTTATTATCCGCTATCTGTGCTTATGTTAGCTGGGATTTATGAGATTCTTATCATTACCACGCCCCAAGATAGCGCGAATTTTAAGGCACTTTTGGGGGACGGGGCGGATTTTGGGCTAAATCTTAGCTATTGTGCGCAGCCTAGCCCTGATGGACTAGCCCAAGCCTTTATTTTGGGGGAATCTTTTTTGGGCGATTCGCCATCTTGCCTTGTGCTAGGGGATAATATCTTTTATGGTAGTGGGCTTACACCCCTGCTAGAAAATGGCGTAGCAGACGCGCAAAATGGCTTTGCCACGATTTTTGGCTACAAGGTGCGCGACCCGCAACGCTATGGTATAGCAGAGTTTAACGCGCAAGGCGAAGTCATAGGATTAGAGGAAAAGCCTGCCGTGCCAAAGAGCGATTATGCGGTAACGGGGCTGTATTTTTACCCAAGCGGAGTGAGTGAGCTAGCAAAGCAAATAAAACCAAGTGCGCGTGGCGAGCTAGAAATCACCACGCTAAATCAAATGTATTTAGAGCAAAATCGCCTAAAATGCGCGATTTGGGAGCAAGACTAGTTTTTGCGTGGAAGTAGAATAAGGGAAGTGTATAATGCGATTGATTGTGCGAAATGCCCGATTTTGTGTCGCAACGATAGCTTTAACCGCACGCTTAATAAACTAAGCCTAGATATTACAAATAGTGAGTTTTTGTGAGGGGTGGAAGCAAGCATATAAGGCTTAAACCAAAATCTTTTTTGCCATTTTGGCAATTTCGTATCTTAGCGATTTTGTATGTCATTGTGGGGAGTAGATTCTAAGAAAGATTGGGAATCTAGGCAAGCCATTTTTGGTAGTCCCGTAGTATTTATAAGTGATGATTGTGCCAAGTGGCGGTGGGTTTGCCCTCATTTTATCGCTAAAACCGCTACCGATTTTAAAGCGGATTTTTTCAATGGTAGGATTTGTAGAGTGATTTATGGATTTAGATTTTTTAGTGGCGGGCGCGTTTGTTTGTAGCGTGGATTTTGATACATTGGATTTTGGTAGTTCTAGGCTTTCGCAAGTGATAGAGCCTAGCGCGTTTGCGTATTTGCCTTTGCCGATATTATGCGCGACTACCACGCATTCTGCGTCTTCATAGCCTTTTAGCTTCATCGCATTTGGCGTGCGAAATCTCTCATAAGGCGCATTATTTTTGCGAATCACAAGCCCCTCGCCACCGCCTTTTATGACTTCTTTTAGCTTAGAATCTAGCTCTTTTTGGCTATCGATAAAAATCTGTGGGATAATATGCAGCATAGATTTTCGTTCAATTTTTGGGCTAAAATCACGCTGTAAATTCTCATTATTTTTTAGCCAAATTTCAAGCACTGCTAGCCGCTCTAAAAGCGTGCAAGATTTTATGTTGCTAGAATCATTTTTTGCCAAATTCGTTTTTTTCAAATCCGTATTTGCAAAATCCATATTTGAAATATCATCACAATTAGGCACATCAAAGATAAAATACCCCAACTTTTGCCATTCCTCACACTTGCATTGCTCGCACTCATTTTCGCCCCTGCTTACGATGCTTATCACCTCTTCAAACCTCCCCCTATCGATAAAAAGCTCGCCATCAAGCCCAAAAGGTGGCAATTTATCTAGCCAGCATTTTGGCGCGCTAAAAATCCTCCCGCTTCTACTTTTTAGATTTTCTCCATCCCAAATAGCGCGCACGCCATCTAGCTTTTCGCTCATCACATAGCCATTAAATGTGCCATTTTCTAGCAATTTTTTATCAAATTTGCTAAGGGCGAA
Organism: Helicobacter sp. T3_23-1056; assembly: GCF_053654535.1. NCBI lineage: Bacteria > Pseudomonadati > Campylobacterota > Epsilonproteobacteria > Campylobacterales > Helicobacteraceae > Helicobacter > Helicobacter sp. T3_23-1056. The sequence continues at coordinate 25,002 of NZ_JBSIUU010000024.1, forward strand.
AACTTTAGAATTTTCACTAAAATTTTCACTAGATTTTGCATTAAAATCCCCACTAGATTTTGCGCTCAAATCCGCTTCAAAATCCTCTCTAAAATCTCCACCAAAATCTTTGCCAAAATCCCCTTCAAAATCCGCTCTAGCAAGATTTGCACAAAAAAACACGCAACAAGCAAGCATAATAAAAATCCTAACCCACATAAAAAACCTTATAAAAATCTTTGTCAAAATGCTTACAAAATCTAACCTAATGTTTGCAAAATCTAATCCATTACGCCCGCTTAATCCGCACGATAAATTGCTTTTCTTTGGCATTTAGAGAGATAAAGCCTTGATGAGATTGTATGATTTGGCGTGAGAGTGCTAGCCCTAAGCCATTGCCTTTTAGCTTGGTGCTGATAAATGGCTCAAAAAGTGCGCCCTCATCAAAATTTTCATCAAAAGGCTTGCCATTATCCTGTATGCTAAACACTAGCCAATCGCCCTCTAAGCGCGCTTCTATGGATACTTTGCCACTTTGTGCCTCCCCCTCTTCAATCGCATCAATGGCGTTAAAAAGAAAATTTTGCAATGCAATCAACATCAAATCCTTGTCAAAAAGCGCGACTTTATCGACAAACATAAAATCAAAATCTATATCTTTGCCAAAACTATAATACGCAAGGATTTCGCGTAGTTCTTGCTCTAAAAAAGCGATTTTGTTTGGGGTTTTGTTTGCATTTATGCCTTTTGAAAAAAGTAGCGTGGCTTTTATGATGCGCTCCACGCGAAAAATGCTTTTTTGGATTTCGTAGATGAGGGGTTTTTGGATTTCTGTGGCGCGTCTTGCAAGGGTTGAGATAAGAAGTGAGATAGAGCCTATGGGGTTTCGTATCTCGTGTGCGAGGTGGGCAGAGATTTGCCCCATTGAAGCTAGTCTATCTTGACGCTTTTGTAGCGTGATGTCAGTGGCAGTGATTAGCGTGTATTGCCCCTGCTCATCAAAATCGTTTGTTTTAGAATCGCTTGCTTGGACATAGGTTGTTTGGATAAGGTAGATTTTGTTTTGGTGGGTGATTTCTTCTTGTGTGGGGTTGATAGCGGATTTTGTGCTAGATTTTTGGTTAGATTTTGCAACATCTTTTTTTGATTTTTTGGATTTTAGTTTGTCTAAAATAGGATTTAAATCTTTTGCTAATTTGTTTTGATAAAAAAAACTTCCATTAGGATTATACACCCATACCGCTTCAGGCAATGTCTCTATCACGCGCTCATACAGGGCTTTTGCGTCTTTTACTTCGCGCTCATAGCTATAAGTTATGCGGATAAATTCCTCTAACAATGCCTTGATATTTTCGGGGTTATTTTCCTTTAAGATTCCGCCTTGTAAAATATCTGTTTGTAGCTTCTCGCTACCCAAATTTTGCACGCTAGATTTTGTCTCTTTTGTAGGATTTTTTGGCATTTGATAGACTTTTATGCGTTGTTAGGGATTAGATTTTGCCTTGTTCTTTTAGCCAATTATACAGGGCTTGAGAATACCCAAAACCGCCAGAGAGTTGCCCAGCTAGCGTTTCTTTATACATACTATGATATATGTCGCTACCAGGCTCTTTTGGGAAAAGCGGGTCTTCTAGTTTTAGCGCGTTATCAAGCATAAATTTTAGCAAAATCGCTTCAAATGCGTCCGTTTGCTCTTTTAACGCCTTATCCTCTTTGCTTTGAACGCTTTGCGCACCATTTTGTGTTGCGTCTTGCTTATCTAGCTTTTGGGCAAAATCTAGCGAATGTTTTAGTGCGTTTGCTTTATGGTGCAGTGTGGCTTTGTGATTTAGGCTAGATTCTAGGGATTTGATTTTTAGTGCTTCGTATTGATTTAGCGCGCTTGTGCTATCTATTTTCATTTTTGTTCCTTTGAAATTGTCTTTTTAGATTGCTTGATTTTCTATATCGCTTCTACATTACTTCTACATTGCTTCTATATTATTTCTATGGGCGTGGCAATCGCCCCGCTTTGTCGCATAGCCTCCAAAATCGAAATCATATTTTTTGGGCTAGCTCCCATTTTTTGCAGAGCCTTGACTACGCTAGAAATAGTCGTAGCTTTTTCACTCGCGCTGATGATACCAGCCCCCGCATCAAAGCTACTTGTAGAATCTAGCTGTTGTAGATTTTCGCCTTCAAGCGGTTCATTGGTGATTTTTAGCGTGATATTCCCGCTTGTAACCACCACAGGACGCACGGGAATGTCTATGCCCGCTACGATTGTGCCAGATTTTTCATCGATTATGATTTTGTTTGCTTGGGAGTAGTCGATTTGGACTTCTTGGATAAGGGCTAGAAACTCCACAGGCGTTATATCTTGGGGTTTTTGCACCTTTATGGTGCGTGAGTCGATGGCTAATGCAGTTTGCTCGCCAAAGATTTTATTTAGCGATTCTTGGATTTTCACAGCGTTTTGGAAATTGCTAGATTTTAGGCTTAGCGTGATGGAGTTTTGATTAAAAAGATTATATGGCACTTCGCGCTCTACCACCGCACCTTGCGCCACTACCGCGCTTAGGGCGTTGCTTGAAGTCCCTGTGGTAACCCCGCCTTGTGCCACTGCGTAGATATTGCCATCTACGGCACTAAGCGGTGTCATTACCAAAATCCCAGATTCTAGCGATTTGGCATCGCCGATAGAAGAGATTTTGACATCTAGCCTATCGCCCTGTCTTGCAAATGGTGGCAAATCCGCCGTTACAAGCACCGCTGCGACATTTTTGGATTTTATGGATTCTGCATCTACTTTGACATTTACGCTCTCTAGCATATTTGCGATAGATTGCATTGTGAAGCGCGAGCTTGTTTTGTCCCCTGTGCCATTTAGCCCGATGACAAGCCCATAGCCGATTAGTTGGTTATTTCGCACGCCTACGACATTTGCGATTTCGCTGATTTTTTCTGCCTTAGCAGGGGTCAAAATCCCTAACGCCACCCCACCTAGCAAAATCGCTACAAACACTCTGCCCCCATAGCTTCTAATCGCACTGCCAAATACGCTTTTTACGCCTTTTGCTAGGGCTGATTTTGGCTTAGTATCTTTGGTGCTAAAGCTAGCACTACCCGTCCAATCGCCCCAAAAACTATGTAAAAACTGCTGCAAAAAAACCTTTTTTGTCCCAAAATTATCTCGCATAGATTCTCCTTAATACGCGCTTTGTAATGCGTTTGTTTGAAGCGCATTTATCCTAGATTTTAAGCAATGCTTGCTAGCATTTTGCCTATTTATTTGCAAGATAAAAGCAAAATAGATTCCATTTAAGCAGGTTTTTTAATATAGATTTTGTAGTTTTATAACCACCAAAAGTTTTGCAATTTGTTTTGTAACTTTATCTCATTTCTATTAGTTTTTTGAGAATATAATATTTTGGTTTTTGGAGATGATTTTGCCAAAATCTTAAATCCCCATAAAGGTGCGAAAATCACCCAAACAACTCACAACAACCACTTCTAACAAGCAAGGAGCAACCAATGAAACCTAAGCAAAATACCCTAAAAAAGACACTTATTGTAAGTGCGATTGCGCTATCTTTTGGCATTTTGACACTGCAAGGGGCTGACCCAGCCACTATCATAAAGCAACGATGCCAATCCTGCCACGGACCAAAAATGGAAAAACAAGCACTCGGCAAAAGCAAAATCACCAACACCCTAACCCCCGCGCAAATCAAAACCGCGCTTCTAGGCTACAAAGCAAAGACGCTAAATACTTTTGGGCTAGGCGCGACTATGTGGGGGCAAGCAGCCTCTCTTAGCGCAGATGATATTGAGGCACTATCAAAATATATCCCCACACTTAAAGGGAAATAGTCAAGTTGATGGCGTTTGATTTGTGGTATTGACACGGAGGGGGATTTTTTAAGGGAGGGGGATTAAGAATACGGGGTTTTTGTCATTGCTAGCGTTTAGATTTTGTATTTTTACAAAATCTAATGCGTGGCAATCCAAAATCCCCCTCCCTTAGCACGAGGGGGCTAGGGGGTGGGTAAATCCGTCATTGCGAGAATTTGCTTTAGCAAATTCGTGGCAATCTATTGTTTTTATCATTGAAAGAAATTGCATTTTTGTCATTGCGAGATTCTAGGCTTTTGTTAAAAAGGCTAGAATCGTGGCAATCCACACTCTACAAATTCAAAAAAATATATGTTGTGATTTTGATGATATAGATTGCCACGCGCAACAAGTTGCGCTCGCAATGACGCAAAAATCCTCACTAGAAAAAAACCCTCACAATGCAAAAAAACCCAACGCACAAAAAACCACAAAAAAACTCACCAAAAACCCACCCCCTAGCCCCCTCGTGCTAAGGGAAGGGGAAAATTTTGGCAACTCCGCAAAGGGAGGGGGAAAAACGCAAAATGCTCTGCAAAGTATGGGGAATCTTTATCGTCATTGCGAGCAAGTCGCAAGACTTGCGTGGCAATCTATCGTTACCAAATGCCAAAAACGCGCTTTTTGACAAAAACTAATAAAAAGATTGCCACGCATTAGATTCTGCAAAAATGCAGAATCTAATTGCTCGCAATGACGCAAACCCCCAACCACCAAAAAATCCCATAGATTGCCACGCGTAACAAGTTGCGCTCGCAATGACGGCAATGCAAATTCTTGTAATGAGAGATTTTCCCCTCCATTACGGATTTGCACTATCCTTATTCCCTTTCCCTTAGCACGAGTGGGGTAGGGGGTGGGATTTTTTTTTAGAAAAAGACATTTTGTCATTGCGAGAATTTGCTTTAGCAAATTCGTGGCAATCTATTGTTTCTGTATCGCATTGTGGATTGCCACGACTTCCTGTGGAAGTCTTGTAATGACGATTGGTTTTTGTAGGATTGCTACTTTTTGTCATATTGAGGCTTCGTTTTTGGCTTGTCATATTGAGGGCAAAGCCAGAAATATCTCTATTTATTTGTATATTTTGAGATACTTTGCTTTGCTTAGTATGACAAAATTTTTTTGTGGATTGCCACGCAAATGCCACTTTTTACAAAGTCGCATTTGCTTTCAATGATAGAAGCGGAATCATAGCTCAAAAATACGACAACGCTTGCCATCTTTGACAAATGAAGTTAAAATTTTCAGCAAATGAAGATTTAAGCGAAATATCCAAAAGTTTTTGCGCAAAAATCGTTTTGCGCAAAATCGTGTTTTATTACAGAGTTGCATTATTTACAAAATCTACATTTTAGATATTTTGATTTTTTTCAAAAAATCTTAATTATAAAATATGCGTTTTGCCATACTTAAAGGCTTTAAAAAAGCCAAAATCTTTAATGAAAATCTATATAAACCCCACGCTTTTGCTTCCGTCAAAATTCCCGCTTATCTCGCGTTTGATGGCTTCGATAAAATCCTCTTTTTTAAATATTGGGTTGCTTCTTGTGGCGACTTTATAGGCGGTGTTTTTTATCACTAGAGAGATTTGTGCGCCGCTTAGATTGTAGCTAGATAGCTCTTTTGCTAGGGCGGTTTGGGTGGTTTCATTTTCGTATTTTGCGTTTTTGGGGAGGTATTTTTCCCATAGTTTGATTCGTTGTTCCTCATTTGGTCGCTTAAATTCGATTTTGTAATCAAACCTCCTAGAAAACGCGCTATCTATGCTATCTATTAGATTTGTAGTCGCCACTAGCACCCCGCTAAATCGCTCGATTTGCTCCAAAAATATATTTTGCATTTGGTTGTGCATTTTTTCAGCCCCAGAGCTAGAAGTTATGCGCGTGCTCAAAAATTGGTCTGCCTCATCTAGCAGTAGCACGGGTTCGTTTTTGATTTTTTTGCTGATTTCATTGTAGCTATCAAAGATTTTGCGCACATTTTTTTCGCTCTCTCCCACATACATTGATAGGATTTTGGAGCAATCAAAGCTAATAACTTGCTTTTTTAACGCCTTTGCTATGGCAAGTGCGCTTAGCGTCTTGCCCGTGCCTGCTTCTCCAAAAAAAAGGATTTTTGCCTCCACTCCTTTATGCTTGTCTTTTATCCCCCATTGCCTTAGTCTAGCCACCACACTTGCATCTACTTGCTTTAAGATAGATTCCATCATCGCTCGCGTGGATTTGGGCAAGACTATGTCATCTAGGCTTTGTTTTGGCTGGACTAGCTCAAATATCTCTTGTCCCTCTAGCACGGAGGCTAGGGCGATTTTTTTGCTTTTTTTCTTGTATGGCTCACGGATAACTTTATGCAAAATCTCTTCAGGGATATAAAATGTCCGCACGATTCCGCCAAATGGATTTAGCATTTCGCCAAAATCTAGCAAGCCTTTTTCTACCAAAGTCGATTTTTCATCTAGCAGTGCGCGGTTTTTCATTTTGTCATATTCATTTTCGCTGATTAAATCAATCAAATTATTCATATCGCGGTAGTAGCCATCGCCTCCGTAGTATTCCTCTTTTAGCAGGGCAAAAAATATCATTTCTTCTTTTGGATTTAGGGCGTAGTCTTTGATGATTTTGTGTGCGTAAATCTCTTTTGTAGTGATTAGCAATCGCTCTTTTATGCGATTTTCTAGGGCGTTTATTTGGGATTTGATAGCGGTGTTTTTTGCTTCATTTTGTGGGGTAAATTTGCTTGCTAGATTTATGCGCAAAAATTGGTCTTTGACATATTCTAAATGGTCGTTATATGGCGTCTCATCGGGGATTTGCACTTCGCTATGCCCCCTCTCAAGCACGCGCAAAAACGCATTTGATAGGCTTACTTCACAGCTTAGTAGCTCTAGCAATGCCATATCTTTGATATTTGGCTGTTTGAAGCGCGACATTTCGCTAAGCACAATCCAGCCAGAATCTATCAAAGCCCTTACCATAGGCAAGTAAGTGATGATTATGGATTGGGTAGATTTTGGATTTTGTGTTGGTTTGTCATTGTGGTTTATTTGGGCGTATTTTTGGATTTTGGTTAGTTTGGTGCTTTGTCCTAAATCGTGGCTTTTTGTGGCGGTAGATTTTGGATTTTGGCTATTTTGTGTTTCATCGTCTTGCTCTTTAAAGCAGTTTTGCACCAATTCAAGCACAGCCATTTCAAGCACGCCTTCTAGCAGGGCTTTTGTCATATAGCGCAAGATAAGTGCTTCTTGCTTTTGCGTGCGCAAAGACTCAAAAATCTTTGCTTTTTGTATGTCTTTTGCTTCTAAAAAATCTTCTAAAAATTTCATCTTATGCCTTTTTGTTTTTGGGTTTTTTGGGATTTTGCTTATTGTTTTTAGATTTTGCTTTTTTAGATTTTATCGCTTTTAGATTTTGCCTATTTTGCAAATAACCAAAATCTAAAAATCAAAACCGCTTACCTCGCCCTTGCTCATACTTTTATACACGGCACTTACATAGGATTTTCGCGTATCGCAATCTAGCATTTTTTCACAATCAAAGCAGGATTTTAGCGCGTGATTTTGTTGGCAGGATTTTAGCTTTTCTAGCTCATTATCTAGCTTTGTATCAAATGAATCTGGCGTGCTAGGCATATTGGTGTTAGGTTTGATTTCACTCATTTTTATTCCTTTTTTTTGTTTATTGGGCGGATTTTGCGATAAATATTTTACACAAAATCGCTTTTTTTATCCGTTGTTTATGTTATTTTTCCTCTTTATATGCTTTTTTTACAAGCGCGATTTCAGCCCTGCTACCCAAAAAACACTGCGTAGTATCGTGTAGATTCTCACACTTTAAGCTAAGCAGTCGCGATTTGCCATCGATTGCCTCCCCACCTGCTTTTTCATAGACAAAGGCAAATGGAAATACTTCAAAAAGTTTGCGTAATTTGCCTTTTTTTGCATCTTGCGTGGCTGGGTAGCTAAATAGCCCCCCACCTTTGATTAAAATCTGGTGCAAATCTGGCACCATTCCCCCCGAATATCGCAGTCTATATCCTTGCGCAAAAAGAGAATCTACTAGCCCTTTATGCCTAGCACTCCAATACTTTTGCGTCCCCCCGGGCGCATTTAGCTTGCCTTTTTCCCCTAGCTTTAATGCTGGTTTTTCTAGCCATTGTTTTTTTTCAAAATCATACAAAAAATGCTCTACTTTATCGCTTGTATCATCTGCCCACACTAGCTCTAAGCGCGCTCCATACACCACATAGCACGCCCCTATGATTTTTTGAGAGGCAAACCCCCCCGCATAGATTCCAAATATGCTACCCACGCTAAGATTTGAATCAAAAAGACTTGAGCCATCTAGCGGGTCATACGCGACTAAAATCTTGCCCGCGACATTGCCTTTATACACCGCTTCTTGCTTTTCTTCAGAGCATACGCCACCTATACATTCTAGCTCCAAAAGATTTTTTTCTATCAATTTATCACACGCCACATCGACTGCTAGCTGCGTATCCCCGCTAGAATTTGTGCTGTTTAGATACTCTGCATTTTGGTTGTTTTGATTTTGCAATGTTTTGTGGATAGATATAGCGCATTTTTGTATGCACTTTTTGATAGAGATAAAATCATTTTTTAGTTCTTTTGACATTTGCGCTCCTTGTTTTGCTTCTTTTTGTAGCGTTTTGTAGATAGTTTTTGTGGTAGATTTTGTAGATTTTGATATTTTTGTGGATTTTTTATAAAGGCTTAATTATATTCTTAATACACTTATGATAGCATTTAATTTTTGAAATTTATGACAAAATCTAGCGAGAAAAATAATACGCGACAAAACAATCCAAAAAATAATCCAAAATCCCCACAAAACACACGCAAAACCACAAAAAGGCACAAAATGCAATCCCTACTTATCCTCCAAAATCGCCTCCTCCAAAATCGCCCCCAAAATCCAACAACAAGCCATTTCCAATGCTAGTCGCTCCAAGTATCTTATCTAGCGATTTTTTGCGACTAGGGGCGGAGGTAGAATCTATCTGCAAGGCGGGTGCGGATTTTGTCCATATCGATATTATGGATGGGCATTTTGTGCCAAATCTCACATTTGGCGCACCCGTGATAAAGCAAGTCGCAAAAGTGGCTACAAAACCACTAGATGTGCATCTAATGGTGGAAAATGTGGATTTTTTTGTGGATAGTTTTTTGCCAATAAAGCCAGAATTTATCTCCGTGCATATCGAGGAAGTAAAGCATCTCCACCGACTCATCTCACACATACGCAAAAACGGCATTCGCCCAGCCATCGTGCTAAACCCACACACTAGCGAAAAAGGCTTAGAGTATATTTTGCCAGATATTGATATGGTGCTACTTATGAGTGTAAATCCGGGATTTGGTGGGCAGGAGTTTATCCCTAGCGTGCTTAGCAAGGTGCAAAATCTGCGCGAAATGATAGAATCTAAAAATCCAAAATGCCTAATCGAAGTCGATGGCGGGGTAAATGACAAAAACGCGCTTGCTTTGCAACAAGCAGGCGTAGATATAGTGGTAGCGGGGAGTTTTGTATTTGGTGCTAGCAACTACGCAGAGGCGATAGATTCGCTAAAAAATCCTAGCCAATCCAACCAGCCATAAAAACAACAAATAACGACAAAAGGACGCGTTTGAGTATCGCAAAAGAGCTAGAATCAACGCTTTATGAGCGCAATATTTCTTATGAAGAGTTGTATAAGATTTTGCAAAATCATAACCCCAAATATCCCATAGATAGCCTAGAAGAAGCATATTTGCAAATCGAGCTACTGCGCGCACAGGGCTTGCCATTAGAGTCGCGTGGCAATGCGTATTTTTTAGCGCATAATGAGCTAGAATGGAGGGAGCAGGAATTTTGCTTTGTGGATATTGAGACCACAGGCAGTAAGCCAGATAAACACCAAATCATCGAAATCGGCGCAATCAAATGGAAAAATGGCAAGATTTTAGGGAAGTTTAGCGAGCTAATCCACGCGTATTTTGTCCCAGAGACTATCATAGAAATCACGCAAATCACGCCAAAAATGCTAGAAAATGCGCGAAAAGAGCGCGAAGTTTTGAGCGATTTTAGGGCGTTTTTGGGACAAAGTGTATTTGTAGCGCATAATGTCGGGTTTGATTATGGGTTTGTAAGTGGGGCTATGGAGGAAGCGGGGCTATGTGGATTATTAAACCCAAGATTATGCACGATAGATTTGGCACGAAAGACAATCCTAGCTAAGCGGTATTCTCTAAGCTATCTAAATGAATTTTTAGGCATAAATACACCGACTTCACATCGCGCTTACGCCGATGCGCTAACCGCACTAAAGGTATTTGAAATATCGATTATGTATCTACCAAGACGGATAAAAACCACGCAGGATTTAATCGATTTTTCTAAAAACTCTTAAGAAAGTGAGGTGGAGTTGTAAATTGCTGCAAAGTTAAGAAATGACTCAATTTAACTTAAGCGGATTATTTCTTATCATTTTTAACAAGATTTTATACAAATCTTGTCCTTGATTTTTGGTTATGGCTACCTAAATTCTGTTTCTTTTAGATGAAGCATAAAATTCTCTTTTTTGATTCCTTTGAATTTAGTAAGTCTATGTTTAGCATATCCCA
>NZ_JBSIUU010000025.1:0-34839 GCF_053654535.1 Helicobacter sp. T3_23-1056
GGTAGAATTTATGAGAAAATTTGTGGGGATTGTGAGAAATGTGAAAAATTGTGGGGGGTTTGGGGGTTTGTGGAAATTACACTTGCGTGGTTTATGAAGTTTAAATTGATAGGATTTTCGCAGTGCGGATTGATAAAGTTTATAAGATTTACGAAAAGATTATATTTGCAAAATTTGTATGACTACAAACATTTTAAACCCAAATATTCACAACACGATACAAAAACCTTGCGCACAATACCCCTATTTTTTAGATCCTCTAGTTCTTTTTGATTCGTCTGATGCGTCCATTTTCAGCATAAATACCCTCCACAAAAAGCTAACACTAAGCGTCCCAAACAAAATCAAAAAAACCATCTCGCTTTGCGTGTGGATACTCTCAAACTCCTCCGTGCCTGTAGAAGCCGCTCCCTCTTGCTGCATAGCGATAATCTGGTCGGTATAATACACACTAAAAGCAAAAATAAGCACCACGCTAAGTAGCCCTATAGCTAGCAAAAATATGGATTTTTTAGAGGAAGTATTAAAAAATAGCAACTCATACACAAGGATAAAAATCGCCACTGCTTTTAGCACACCATTAAACTTCACAAAAATCTGCGTCATAAGCACACCAGAGGCATACCTAGTCATATACAAATCCGTAATCCCAGCTTGACTAAGATAGCTAGAAGCGTTAAAAATAACAGGTGCGCTTAAAGCCCCGCACGCAAAAATCGCCCCGAGTGTCAGCCCCACTACCCAAAGATAAATACTGCCCATAGCAGAACCCAACATTTTCGTAAAGTTCATATTATTCCTTTTATGGTAAAATCCGCCAAAAACCTCAAAAATGCACGAATAATGCAAGAATCTAAAAAACCAAAATCATAGCAAAAAAGAGTAAAAATGCAGATTTTATTATCCCCTAGCGAAGCGAAATTATCCCCAAAAGAGATTGCCAAAATAGCGATAAATGACGCGCAAAACAACCCACAAAACCATCTGCAAAAAAATCCGCAAAATACCGCAAACAATATCTTAGATGATAACCTTTGGGGTGGGAAAGAAGCGCGAAATAAACATATAAAAGCATATTTGCAAGAATTAGCAAAATCTAACGATTTTCAAATAGCCAAAATCTTTGGCACAAAGCGCGTAGATTTAGACACACTAGAAAAATGCCTAAATCTAGCAAGCACCCCCAGAATCAAAGCAATCAAGCTGTATAACGGCGTAGCTTACAAGGCGTTAGATTTTGATAGTTTGGAGGAAAAAGCGCAGGATTTTATCCTAGAATCTACGCTGATTTTTAGCAATCTTTTTGGGCTAGTGCGAGCAAAAGACGCCCTGCCCTACTATCATCTAAACCAAAATTATCGCTCAAATAGCGTAAATCTAAATTCTCTATATTCTGCACAAAAAAACGACATAGACGCATTTTTGGGATTAGATTTTAGCGGCATTTCTAGCGCAAAGCAAAATCAACATATAATCATTGATTTACGCGCTAGCGTGTATGTCAAAGCATATCCGCTAAAAAGAGCGCGACTTACTTGCCCGCACTATATCTTGCCTATCCCAAAAGGCACTTCCCATCAGGCAAAACTTCATCGCGGATTAGCCCTGCGCGAATTAGCAAAAACCTCAATACAGGGCAAAAACGCTATCCAAAAAATGCTTGATGAAAAGTTTATTTTTATAGATTAGATTTTTTACTACAAAGATTTGCAACAAAAAGAGAAAAAATGCCAAAATCTAAAATCAAAAAACGCGCCACGCAAGAATCCTTGCAAGCACAACAGCCCAAAAAACAAGACTTAGCACAAAAAAATGCCTCCCCGCAAATTATATTTGGTCCCGTGCTATCTCGCCGATTTGGACGCTCTTTGGGGGTAGATTTATCCCCTAGCACAAAGCAGTGCAATTTTGATTGTGTTTATTGCGAGCTATACAAAGCAAAACCTATGGAATCTATGCGCGAAGTTTTCCCATATCAGCGGATTTTGCGCGAGATAGAGACAGCCTTAAAATCACACCAAGATATTTCCGTGCTTACTTTTACCGCCACAGGCGAGCCTACGCTATATCCGCAGTTATACGAGCTTATCACCGCTACAAAGCCACTTTTGCCCCCGCATATAAAGACGCTAATCCTTAGCAATGGCTCAAGATTTTATGAGCAAAAAAAGGCATTGCAGCATTTTGATATTGTCAAATTTTCCCTTGATGCGGGGATTTTGAGTGCGTTTAAAAAAATCGATAGACCAAGCCATTTGCTATCGCTAGAAAACATATTAAAAGGCATAGAGGATTTTAGCGCGGAGTATGGTGGAGAGCTAGTCGCAGAAGTCCTGCTAGTAGAGGGGCATAATGATAGTGAGGAAAATCTACGCGCTATTGCAGATTTTTTGGGCAGGGTCAAAATCTCTCGCGTGGATTTAGGCAGTATCGATAGACCCAGCGCATATCAGGTAAAATCTGTGAGTGAGGAAAAACTGCTTTGGGCTAGCCAATTTTTTGCCAACCTAAATCTATCATTGCCAAAACGAAACCAAATCCAAAATGGCAAAATCCAATCTAGCCCGACCAATCTAACGCAAAAATGCAAAATCCTAACCCCCAAATCTAGCCCAAAATCTAATGCAGATTTTGATTTGACTTTCGCCAAAAATGACACAAAATCCACGCAAGATTTTGCAAAATCTAGCGTGGAGGAAACACACTATACGCAAAAAAATTATGATAAAGATTCGCTACTCAAATTTCTATCCACGCGCCCTGTGGAGCAGAGCGAAGCCACGATGCTTTTTAGCCCTACCACGCTAGAATTGCTAGATTCTCTGCTTTGCAATGGTGAAATCATACTCAAATCCCAACCGCCATATACATTTTACACCACCAAATAACCCAAATGCAAAAATCCTAGCCTATCAAAATCATAACCACATTTTTGTAATTTTTATCATACGCACTTTTTGCCTTACTTGCATTTTTTATTGTTGCTTTTTGATTGTCGCCTTTCTTAATTGTTGCTTTTTTGATTGTTGCTTTTTTACACTTCATTTTTTTGTCATACTATTCAAATAAGAACAAATGGTAGTCATTGCGAGCGATTAGATTCTGCATTTTTTGCAAAAATCTAATGCGTGGCAATCCACCCCTCCGCCGTCATTGCGAACGAACGCAGTGAGTGTGGCAATCCATCTCTGCAAAGTGCCAAAACGCACTTTTTGACAAAAACTAATAAATAGATTGCCACGATTTTACTAACGCAAATTTTCGCAATGACAAAAATTTCCCCTCCATTTGTGGAGGATTTTGTGTGGAGGATTTTGCCTTTTGTCCCCCTCCCTTATGGATTTAAAAGCCTCTTATTCCCCCCTCCCATTGCGGAGGGGGTTTGGGTGGTGGGTGTCATTGCGAGCAATTAGATTCTGCATTTTTGCAGAATCTAATGCGTGGCAATCTACTTTGTCTATATTGTATTGTGAATTGCCACGCCTACAAAAATGTCGCTTTAAAAAATATTCATTTTAAAAAATTTCTACCACCCAAAAAATTTTTAAAAAAGTTCAAAATTTTTTTAAAAAATCAAAAATTTTTTTTGCTTTTAAGCAAATCTTAATAAGGGGGGGGGGTAAAATACGACTACAACAATCCAAATAAAAAGGAGCTAAAAAATGGGAATGATATACAAAGATACTCTTACCCACTTACCACAACGAAAATACGAAGCAAAAATACATAACCCTATACACAAAAGCGAATGTTTTTGCTTTGTAGGCTATGATGGAGAAAAATACTTTCAGTTGGATAGCTATGGAAGCTCAAAAAGACTAAACACAGACAAAATCTCTCAACAAACGCAATTCGATAGAGAATGTGCTTTATATATTGCGCAAATTCTTATAGATTGGTTTGATTTGGAGCGTGATTTAAATTTGGACAAGGAATAAAAATGAAACATACAAAATACATATTTATGGTGATTTTGCTAGGTAGTAGTCTTAGTTTATCGCTAGCCGATAGAAATATAACAATAAACTTACCATCATATAGCAAATCGCAAAATCCACTTAGGGCGACATTTGATATGCTAAAAGATAGTCAATGCGAAAACATACAGCGATATGTGAGGAACAATCCGTTATTTAAAAACCCAAATATTCAAGTTGCGTCCTATCAAGCAGCAGGAGCATCTTATATACTTGGATTTGTTGAAGGAGCGTGTTTGCAACACGACGGTCTTTATAGTAGGGCAAATTTTAAAGGAACGACCGAATATAGAGGCTATTGCGATTTTCTCAATGAGACTTTTAGGGCATTAAACCTGCCAACCACTGATTGCTATTTGCGATAATTTTGCGATGTAATATGCAAAAAAGTTAAGCTAAAATGTTGTGGCGTTTTATCTTATTTGGCATAGCATTAGCCATCATAATGCCTTTAATAATACCATTGACTAAAATATTGTTAATAGGTATAGGCATTGGCTTAGTAATAACATTGATATATTATATGTTTAAAAATATAGGCTTCGTTATTTATGTTTTTGTTTTGCTTACTCTAATATATTGGTTTATAAAAACGCGCTAAAAGCACATTTTGTCAAAGTTTGCCTCAAAGTCTTGTATATCACTTGATTTATTGTCGTATAATATCCACATTTGGTGGAATCACAAAAACAAATTCCTTATCATCAATCGGCTCATTTATCCGCACTCGCTCAAAAATGATTTCTACGACATTATCGTATTCATCGCTAAATTCTAGCTTTTTAGGCGTTTGCCCCTGCAATGTAAGCGCGTAGTCCGTATCCTCAAAAATGCTATGATATTTGCCATCTTTTTGGAGTTTTGCCTCGCGCAGGATTTGGATAAAATCGATTTTATTTTTTGCGTTGCCTATGCTTACTTGCTCCAAAAATGGCTCGTATATGGTAGTTTTTTTGCCATTGATATAAATCTCTTTTTTGGTGGGTTTTTCATACACCCATTTGGCTTTGGCGGGGGCTTTGGCAAGTAGTGTCCCGCTGTATTCAAGTGTGTTTTCTTGGCTAATGGTTTTTTGGGTAAAATCCGCTTTTAGCGTGCGAATATCCTCGCCAAATCCAAACGCCACACCCAACAAAAACGGCAACACAAAAAGTGGCAATACACAAAATCTAAGCGCGAAATCTTGCAAAAAAATTTTTGCAAGATTTATTTGAGGAGTGGTTTTATAGATGTTCATTATTAAGTCTTTTTGGGTGTTTTTACGCCGTTTATTCGATTTGCAAAATCTAATCACATTTGTAAAAAATGCTAATGAGATTTTCCCTTCTCTTAATGACAACCACAGCCTCCGCCACAGCACCCACCTCCACCGTGCTCGTGGCTATGTTCGTGATGATGTCCGCTCATAGAATCCGCAGATTCTGCCAAATCTCCACAGCCACAGCCTCCGCCACAGCAACCCCCACCTACTCTACCCTGCAAAATCTCATCGGGCGTAGCTTCGCGCACATCTGTGATTTCGACATCAAAAAGCAGTGTCTTGCCTGCTAATGGGTGATTGTAATCAACTATCACGCTAGAATCATTAAAATCTTTTACGATAACTTGCACAGTCTGCCCATCTTCTGCCTGCCCAAAAAGCGTCATTCCTTTTGCAAGAGAAATGCCCTCAAACTGCTCTTTTGGCACTTCTTGCAAAAAATCTGGCTGATAGATTCCATACGCGTCCTCTGGGGCGATAGAGAGATTTAGCTTATCGCCTTTTTTGGCGTTCGCCACAGCTTTTTCAAGCCCGCTTATCACTTGCCCAGCACCTAGCAAAAATTCTAATGGCTTAGATTCTAGGTTGCTATCAAGGACTTGATTGTCTTCTGCATTTTTCACTTCATAGAGTATGGATATGACTTGGTTTTGTGTGTTTTGGCTCATTTTGTATCCTTTTTTGTAGTGTTGGTTTTTTTGAGATTTTTTGCTTTTTTACCCTGCTCAGAATCAGGATAAGAAGCGATGAGAAAATCTAAAAATTTCTCATAATTTTCTAAGTCTTTTGTGTATTTAAACGACCACGCAGTATGCCACAAAATCACAGGCATATAGCTCGCTTTGTCATCTTTTGCCACACTGCGCTTAAAATACACGATTGCTTCTTGGTATTTTGCCTGCTTGTAGGCGATTTCGCCAAGTATGTAGTAGCAAAATCCCGCCTTATACTCATTCTCTGCTAGCCACTTATATCGCGCATTTGCTTCATCAAAGTTTTTTTGCTTATATAGCTTTTGGGCTTGCTCATAGACTTCTTGTTTTGGCAAATTTTTAAACTCTTTTGGAAACTCACTTGCAGGATTTGATTTTTCTATCTTGCTTTCTTTATCTGCTAATTTTTGCCCTGTTTTATCCACATTTTTATCGGCATTATTAGATTTTGTGGTGCTTGTTTTAGTTTCGCTTTTTTTGCCCTCGTCTGCTTTTTGCCCTGCGGTGCTTGGATTTTTTTCTAAAGATTCTAGTTTTTTTAGTATTTCGCTATTTGTTTTTGCATTTAGCGCGCTTGCTTCATCTAGCTTGGTTGTGAGCGTTTTTATCTGCTCTTTTAGCTCGCTAATGACATTATTTGCAAAATCCAAATTAGATTCTAGCGTCTTTATCCTTGTTTCTTGCCCGTTTGATAAATCCAAAAGCTGCTTTATGCGCAAAGATTGCCCCTCGATGATACTTTGCAAACCCTCTTGAGATTGCTCTAGGACTTGGATTCTAGTGTTGTAGTCAATGGCAATATTTTCAAGATTTTTATTAGTGTTTTGAAGGTTTTTTAGCTCTTTTTTGGTAGCACCGCTTTGTAGCTCAAAAGCCGATGGCTCTGCTACAAGGCTTTGCAAAAGCACCAAACATACAAAAAAGAAACTACAAAAAACGCTACGAATGCCTACGCTCTCTGCCTTTGTCATTTTTTACGCTTTTTGTATGTCTAAATTTGCTATGCTACACAAAATCAAAAAGAGCTAAAAGAGTCCAGCTATTCAACTATTGTGCAGGGGAAGTGCTACCTATCACGCGTATATCGCCTCTGCGATTTTGTTGGTAGCATTCTTCGGTTTGCTCTGTGCATAGAGGTTTGCTCTCACCAAAGCTTATCACTCGTATATTAGCAGGATTTACACCTTTTAGAGATAGCGCGTCTCGCACTGCGATTGCGCGTTTTGTGCCAAGCGCGTAGTTATACTCATCTGTTCCGCGTTCATCGGCATTGCCCTCAATAGTTACTTGATAGCTTTGCTTGCCTTTTATGCTTTTTGCGGCTTCATCTATGACAGATTGCATATCTCCGCGGATATTAAATCTATCAAAATCAAAATACACGCTTCCTATGGTTTCGCCTGCTTCTGTGCCATCGCCAAACGCACCGCCACTACCGCCTGCGCCACCGCTACCACCTGAGCCTCTAGCTCCTTTATATACTTCTGTGTCGGTTTCATCTCCTTCATCAGAACCAACTTCGACTTCTTTGTTTCCACAGCCTGTCATCAAAACAAGTGCAAAAACTGCACCAAACAACATAAACTTCTTCATAAGGGGACTCCTTTATGTTTGAGATTAAAGCACGATTTTAACATAATAAAAATAAACATTTTGCTATTTTTTGCGTTTTTTATGCGGATTTTAGGCTTTTATAGGGAATTTTGCATTGAAAGATTTTGCCATTTAGACTTCATAATCTATGCTTATTGTTAATGAAATATTCTATCTCTACACACCATTTTATACCTTGACTTTTTACAATAAACCTCGCAAAACAAAGCACACAAAAACTCTATCAAGTGCGTTTAATCCACGCTCTCGTGTATATCATCATAGTCATAGCCCCTAGAATCTAGCGTGCTTGTATCCGTTGTTTCTCTAAATGTTTTCCAATTTGAACACCCCACTTGCTCGCCCAAATCACAAGCCTTGCCAAAATATCTCTTTGCAATGGATATATCTTTGCGCACGCCCTGCCCCTCCACATAGAGACTGCCTAGCTGATTGCAAGCAAGCGCATTATCTAGCTCACAAGATTTTGTGTAATACAAACTAGATTTTGAATAATCTTTGCGCACACTTTTGCCCTCATAAAACATAATCCCCAAATCCATACAAGATTGTGCCTTAAATGCTGGTCCTGCTTTTTGACACGCTATTTCCCAATATTTTTGAGCACTGGTATAATCTTCTTCCCTACCATATAATCCGCCTAGATTCCCGCAGGCATCATAATCGCCATATTGCTCGCACGCGATTTTATAATACTTTATCGCGTGGCTAAATGCGCCCATTATCTCAAAGCTATATGCTAGCACGCTATATGCGTCACTATCGCCTTGGTCGATTGCTTCTCTATAATACATCATTGCATCTTGCCACCTGCCTATTACGCCATAGATATTGCCGATTTTTTGGCAACTATCCACATTGCAATCATTAGACTTTGGCACGCCTAATCGCAATAGTTTGAAGCACGCACTTTTATCTGGTTTTTGATGACTTGCGATACATTGATTATATATCGTTATCCACTCGTTATATGTGATTTGTTTTGATGGCGATTGCTTGCCGATTCCGTATTTATGCGCTTCGCTTGTAGGGATAAGTTTGGAAATAGATTCTGCATTGCTCCACACCTCTATGCCACTATCTAAGTCTGTTAATGTCAAAGTTAGCTCTATATTGATTGTTGTCTTTTTGCCACTTGCCTTGTGCGTCATATTAAGCCTGCCACGCAAAGCATAATCAGGTGCTAGCAAATTCCCTTTTTCTTTGGTGGTGTATTGATTGTATTCTTCATTTTCTCTCAAAGCCCTAGAATCCATTACCATAGATTCTTTATCGTTATTTGTGAAAACAAATTTTTCATCTATAAGTGTTTTAAACCTCACAATAAATGAGTCTATATGCTCGCTTGTAGAATTTTGTATTTCACTTATGACGATTATTTTTTTGGATTCTAGTTTTTTGACAAAATGTTTGCTTAGGAGTGATTTTGCCTGATTTTGAATAATTTGCTCTATGTCTTGTCTCTCAAGCAAAGTGCTAAAATCTTGCGTCTTTGTAGTCTTAGATTTTGCGCTTGCACAAGCCAAAAATCCTAGCCCAAAAATCGCAATCAAACATACAAAAATACATTTTACAACTTGCATTGTTTGCGTCCTTACGCATAGTTATTACCAATCAAATGATTGTATCCCTGTGGCGTTTGTAAGCGGAAATAAAAAACTTTTATTATAATCAAGCCTTATCACGCCAATCGCAGATGAATTTGCCGTATGTTTCAAAAACATCACACTTCCGCCGTCTTGAGAGAATTTTGGCATTTGATTATTGCCCACAGCCGTAAGCCTGCGGATATAATCGCTTTTGGTAGAAATAATATAAATATTAAAAATATTTGGACCAAATTCATTATTGCTCTCACGACTCGCATACGCGATATAATCCCCAAACGAACTCACAGAATTATTATTCCTGCCGTGAAATACGACTTGTTGGGCTGGGGCGTTTAGATTTAGTGCTTTAGAATAAACATTTGGCGTGCCAAGTCTATCGGAGATAAACACCATTTCATTGTCATTTTTGATAAACGCGCCTGAGACATCAATCCCGGGATATTTTGTCATCTGGCTTAGTTTTTTGCTTTTTGTATCATAGAGATAAATATCGGTTTGTTTGCGTGGCGCAAGAGTAATTAGAAGTTTTTTGCCATCTTTGCTTACATCTGAAACCGCTGCCATTCCCTGACTATCGACAAGCCTTTCACTCTCCCCCGTATAAATATTGTAACGAATAATCGTAGGCAATGGTAAGTAGCGCGTGAAGTAGATTTCTTTTTGGCTAGAATCTGCCCATTTTGGAAAAATATTTAGCCCACCCGATACAATGGTTTGATTATAAGTGAGCGTATAATCGCTAAGGACGATATTTGCAAGCCCTGATACGGTGTATTGTGAATACACCACATACCTACTCATCCAATCAATCGAGGGGGCTTTAATGTATTTGTTTATGTCAATAGCCATTTTGTGTGCGGCAAATGGATAAAGTTGAGAATCTGCGATTTGATAGGTTTTGTTGATACTTAGATTTGAAGAGTTTATGTCATAAAGTCGCAATGTCGCTTTGTATGCTTTGTTTTCTTTTTTTACTTCTACGATAGCTACTAAATCAATCTTTTTTGCTTGATAAATGCCATAATCTATGCTTCCTTTGGTATATGCGTTGCCATCGCTTGGCTCAAAATGCCCCGATACATTTAAATCCCCCATAAGCACTTTATAGGCTCTTTTTGCTGTGAGGGACTCGCCTGTGGGGATATATCCTACTTCGATTTTTGGTATTTTTTGGACACTTTTTACAATATCCATAGTCGCATCTGCGCCAAAAGCCACATTTACAAACAATCCCAAACCAAATCCCAAACTGACAAAAAACGCTTTTAAAAATACGAGTTTTTTCATATTGTTCCTTTTTTACAAAAAATTGGCAAGATTCTAGCATATAAGTTTATACAGGGTGTATAGCACTCAAAAATATGCGACAAAATCTAGTTAGAATCTATGCGGAAATTCATATCAATCTGCACTGCTTTGCCCTCTGGGTGCGGAGGAAAACTCTCTGTCAAAAACGAATCTAATAGCTCAACCACACCTTCATTTAGCCCATCAAATTTTGATAACCTAACCACGCGATAACTAAAATCACCGCTAGCACTTATCTGCACTAGCGTGCTGACAACCGCCCCTTGATATGATTGATAAAATCCCGGATTCCATTTGCGATAGATGATGTCATATATTTGCCCATACCATTCATCATACTTTCCATCGGCAAATTCTGGGGAGAGGGTTTGGGATTGTGCGTCTATTTGTTTGTTGTCCATAGCTTTGATTTCATCGCGGATTTTTTCGATTTCTTCTTGGAGGGCTTGGAGGGCATTTTTTTCGCTTTTGTCTTGGGTGTTTTTAGCGACTTGGCTTCTATCATCGGCTTCTACGGGGGGGATTATCTCCGCATCAGCGATATTAGAAAACATCTCTTTTATACCCATTCCCTCCACAGGAGTGCCCGCGCTTTTTTTGTCTTGTTTTTGCGATTTTTTGGGTTCGGCTATGCTTATGGCGATAGATTGCTCCAAAATCGTGCTTGTGCGCGGAATGTATTTGGTTTTAAAAAGCGGAGTGAAATTAAACAGCAACAAAAACAGCACAAAAAAATACACCAAAAAAGCACTAATACCGCTATAAATAAAAGGAATCTCACTTTTGCGAAGCATCGTTACCCGCTTGTTACAAGAGAAATTTTTTGGAATCCTGCTTCTTTGACGGATTTTAATATAAACATTATTGTTTCATAGTTTAGCCGCTCATCGCCACGGATAAACACAGGAGTTTCTTTTTTGTCGTATTGTTTGGCAAGTAGGTTAAAACTATCGGGGAATGCTTTGTATTCATAAGAGTTGTTTTTGATATAGACTTTTTTGTCTTTGTCTATGCGGATTTCTAGGGTATTATCCAATGCTCTTTTATTTGTTTTTGTGCCTTTAGGGAGGGTAATATCCTCTTGATATACGATGGTAGGGGTGGTAACCATAAGTATAGCAAGAAGCACTAGCATAATATCTACAAGGGGGGTGATATTTAGCTCTGGTTTATCCTCCCACAAAAAATTCTCGTCCATTATCTATGCACCATCTTGCTTTTAAAAGATTTTAATATTTATGTGCAGGGACTACATAGTCTATCTGCATTTGCACATACACGCCCAAATCATACACTTTTCGCCTCAAACTCAAAAAAAATGTATAGGCTGGAATCGCCGTCAAAATCCCCGCCGCTGTGGCGATAAGAGCTTTTGAGATGACGGGGGCTATCACATCAAAAGAAATCTGTCCCGTGCTACCAAGCCTACCAAACGCGTCCAAAATCTCAACCACCGTGCCAAAAAGCCCTATAAAAGGCGAAGTCGAAGCAATAATGCTTAAAAATGATAATCCTGTGCTTGCTTCTTTTATGGTTTTATTTTTCCAAATGGAAAAAATCCCCGGTTTTAGTCCGTGCTCGGTGTTGAAAAACAACGCGTCTTTTGGAAACCTTTGCTGTCCTTGCAAAATCGCATCTAAGGATTCTTGCTCATCTTTACACATACTTGATATGGAAAAATATTTATAAAAAAATATCCACAGCGTAACAACAAAATAAAACGACAACCACACAAGAGTAAAAAGAGTGATAGGGCTAGATTCTTCAAAAAATATAAACAACGAACTCATACTTTTTGATTTCCTTAGATTCTACTTTTTGCGACTTGCTCGATACGAGAGACAACCGAAGAAATAGCCACTCTATCATCACTAGCATCTTCAAGTAGTTTTCTAGCACTATCAATCCCCGCAGAAATAGCACTCTCATCATCTCCGCCGATTGCCACTGCACCATTTGCGATAATGCTAACCTTTGTGGCACTCACATCTGCATACCCCCAGTCGATAGCCACAAGTTCGCGCTTATTGTCATAGGCAAATTCTATCACGCCTGCTTTTAGCAATGACAAAAGATTGCTATGTCCATAAAAAACGCCAAATTCCCCCTCTACGCCCGGCATAGTGATAGAATCCACCTGCCCAGAGAATATCTCGCCGTAAGGCGTTACAATGCTTAGATTTAATTTTTCCATACAGCAACCTTTACGCTTTTTTCATACTCTCTGCTTTTTGGACTGCTTCTTGTATATTTCCTACCATATAAAACGCGTTTTCAGGGATATGGTCATACTTGCCCTCTAAGATTCCCTTAAACCCTTCAAGCGTATCTTCTAGCGCGACATATTTACCCGCACTTCCTGTAAATACTTCGGCGACAAAGAATGGTTGAGATAGGAATTTTTCAATCTTTCTTGCTCGCTCCACCACTTTTTTATCCTCTTCGGATAACTCGTCCATTCCCAAAATAGCGATAATGTCTTGCAAGTCTTTGTATTTTTGGAGGATTTGTTGGATACCTGTGGCGATTTGATAATGCTCTTCGCCTACGATTTGTGGGTCTAGCATTCTTGATGATGAATCAAGTGGATCCACCGCAGGGTAGATTCCTTTTTCTGCGATTTTACGATTTAGCACGGTTCGTGCATCTAGGTGTGAAAAAACACTCGCAGGAGCTGGGTCAGTCAAGTCATCAGCTGGCACATAAACCGCTTGGACAGAAGTGATAGAGCCTTTTTTGGTAGAAGTGATTCTCTCTTGAAGTTTGCCCATTTCGCTTGCTAGAGTTGGCTGATAGCCCACAGCAGATGGGATTCTGCCTAGTAAGGCTGACATTTCAGAGCCCGATTGTGCATAGCGGAAAATATTATCAATAAACATAAGCACATCTAGCCCTTTTTCATCACGGAAATATTCTGCCATAGTAAGCCCTGCAAATGCGATTCTATTTCTAGCACCCGGTGGCTCATTCATCTGCCCATAGCAAAGTGCGACTTTGTCTATGACGCCACCTTCTTTCATTTCGTGGTAAAGGTCATTTCCCTCTCTAGTGCGCTCTCCCACGCCCGCAAATACAGAATATCCGCTATGTTTGTAAGCGACATTGTGGATAAGCTCCATAATAACAACAGTCTTGCCAACGCCTGCGCCACCAAATAGCCCTACTTTACCACCTTTTGAGTAAGGCGCAAGCAAATCAACCACCTTTATGCCTGTCTCAAAAATCTCTGTCTTTGTGCTTTGCTCTTCAAATTTTGGTGCTTCTCTGTGGATAGCCCATCGCAAATCACTTTTTACAGGTGCTCCACCATCGACAACCTCTCCTATGACATTAAAGATTCTGCCTAGCACAGCTTCACCCACAGGCACAGTTATCATCTCGCCCCTTGCGACTACTGCTTGTCCGCGAGTGAGCCCCTCTGTCATATCCATAGCGATTGCGCGCACGCGATTGTCTCCCAAATGCGCTGCGACTTCTAAGACAAGATTTTTCTTTTTGCCATCAAAATCATAAACAATGTCTAATGCTTCGTTGATAAAAGGAAGATATGAGTCAAAATCCACATCTACCACAGGTCCTATGACTTGGACTATTTTTCCTTCTTTTGATTCCATTTAAGCTCCTTTATTTCATAGATTCCGCGCCCGCGTTGATTTCTACTAGCTCGGTAGTAATCGCCTCTTGTCGCGCTTTGTTGTAAGAGATAGTAAGCTCCCTTACTAGCTCACCTGCATTTTCTGTGGCTGTATCCATAGCCTGCATTCGCGCACTATGCTCTGCTGCTAGAGAATCTATAAGCGCGTAATACATATTATATTCTATGTATTTTTGCGCGGCTTGGTCTAGCACCGCATCTTCGTCATCATCAGGCTCGATAGTAATCGTCTCTTGTGGAGTAGTATCCTCCTCCATCTCGGCGATGACTTGCTCAAGCTTGTAGCCTAATGGCAAGATAGATTTTACTTTTAATTCTTGGGATATTTTGTTTTTAAATCCATTATGCACCAAAATGACTTCATCTGTCAATCCATCTAAGTAGTCTTTGGTTACCTGCATAATAAATTCACTTGCTCGCTCAAAATCAGGCGAAGAGCTAAGCCCTGTAACCTTATCCAAAATCTCAATTTCATTGAAAGTAAAATATGCTATGCCTTTTTTGCCAACCCCACGAAGTCGCACCTTAACGCCTTTTGATTTAAAATCAGCAATAAGTCGCAACACCTCTTTGATAGTCGCTGCATTAAACCCGCCACAAAGCCCCTTATCTGCGGTAATAAACACAATATCAACCTTTTTTACTTCTTTGTTTTTTAGATTGATAAAAAAGCGACTATTGATATTTTCTAGCCCACGCACTCGCATCTTTGATACCACATCTTCAAAGACTTCATTCAACCTATCGTGGAAAGCCCTAGAACGCTTTGCCATTTCTTCGGCTTTTTTTAGCTTTGAGGTAGATACAAGTTTCATCGCTCGTGTCGTTTTTTGGGTGCTTTTGACACTGCTGATTTTTGTCCTAATCTCTTTTAGATTATTTCCCATTTTCTACTCCCTAGCTAAAGCTTAGTTTGTATTCTTCTAATGCCTTTGTAAGACTTGCTTCCAAATCTTTATCAAGTGCTTTTTTGCTACGAATACCCTCAAAAATCTTAGGATACTTCGCTTCCAAGAATGGATACAAGTCATTTTCAAAATGCCCAACTTTATTGGCAGGAATGTCATCTAAAAATCCGTGTGCCCCAGCAAAAATCGCCACCACTTGCCGCTCAATAGGCAATGGCGAATAAGGTGGTTGCTTAAGCACTTCTACCATTCTTTGCCCTCTCTCTAGCTGCTTTCGACTCGCTTCGTCCAAATCAGAGGCAAATTGTGAAAATGCTTGAAGCTCTCTGTATTGTGCCAAATCTAGTCGCAATGTGCCAGCTACTTGTTTGGTGGCTTTGATTTGTGCTGCACCACCCACGCGCGATACAGATAGCCCCACATTTATCGCGGGGCGCACGCCCGAATAAAACAAATCTGTTTCTAAGAAAATCTGCCCATCGGTAATGGATATAACATTTGTAGGAATATATGCCGAGACATCGCCTGCTTGAGTTTCGATGATAGGCAATGCAGTCAGTGAGCCAGCACCTTTTTCATCAGATAGCTTCGCGGCACGCTCTAGCAAACGAGAATGGATATAAAACACATCACCGGGGAATGCCTCACGACCGGGAGGTCTGCGCAAAATCAAACTCATCTCCCGATATGCAACCGCGTGCTTGCTCAAATCATCATAAATTATGAGTGCGTGTCGTGCATTGTCCCTAAAATATTCGCCAATAGTTACGCCTGTGTATGGAGCAAGATACTGCATAGCAGCAGAGAAAGAAGCGGGGGCATTGACGATAACGGTATATTCCATAGCTCCGTGTTCTTCAAGCTTGCGCACCACTTGGGCTACGGTGGATTCTTTTTGCCCGATAGCCACATATATACAAATCACATCTTGCCCTTTTTGGTTGATGATTGTATCTATGGCGACTGTTGTCTTGCCTGTCTGTCTATCGCCGATGATTAGCTCGCGTTGTCCGCGACCGATTGGCACAAGTGCGTCAATAGCTTTTAGCCCTGTTTGTAATGGCTCGTGGACAGATTTTCTATCCATAATACCCGGTGCTTTTTCTTCGACAAATCGATATTCGCTCGCTTCTATCGCGCCTTTACCATCGATTGGCTCTCCGATAGTGTTGATTACGCGTCCTACCACTGCATCTCCTACGGGGACTTTCATAAGTTTGTTTAGTCTTTTTACGGAAGCACCTTCTTTGATTTTGCTACCATTTCCTAAGATAACAACACCAACGCTACCTTCCTCTAAGTTTGAAGCAAGTCCAAAATCTCCCGTGTCAAACTCTACCATTTCATAGGACATTACATTTTTTAGCCCATAGACCTTTGCCACACCATCGGCATAAGCGATAACTTTACCCGTCTCGGATATGTCGATTTTTACATCAAAGCTACTAATTTTTTCTTTGATGATTGAGCTGATTTCTTCTGATTTTAGTTTCTGTGCCACTTCTTTTTCTCCTTTACTTTTGGGGTAAATATAAGGCTAAATCGCCTTTAAAATATGGGATTGCAAATCATCAAAAAACTTCTTTTTAAGAAAAGAAATCTCCACTCCCAAATCCTCTACTACTAGCCTGATACCATCGATTTTGGCTTGGGATTGCTCTATGCTAAGTTTAGCACCAAGTCGATTTGACAAACTTTTAGCAATGCTTTCAATCGTGCCAGAATCTAGGTTTTTGTTTGCATACAAAATTGCCTTATGCTGATTTTGCAGACTTCGCAAATGCTTTTGCAAAATATCAGCAATAAAAGGCATAATCTCTATGCGGGCATTTTGTATGAGCAAATCTACAAAATTTGCAAACTCTTTTTGATTATCTAGCAAAGAAAGTAACAAATCTTTTTTCTTAGCTTTTGATACATAGGGCGAATGAATAATGTCCCTAAATTTCTCTATTTCAAACGCTTTGCAAGCCTCGCACAAAATCTCTGTGAGCTTTTTTAGCGTAGCGTTATCATAAGTTTTGATAAGTGCTTGGGCGTATTTTTTTGCGATAATCTCTTCCATTTATGCCACCTTCTTTTGCAAGATTCTCACATATTCATCACTACTAATGTCCCCAGCCTTACCATTAAATAGTTCTTTTAGCACTGCTTGGACGATTTCTTCACGCATTTTTCTCTCTTCAAATTCCATAACCGCTTGGCTACCCTTGCTTAGATTTTCCGCGTCTGTTTTATATAGCTCATCATATCGTTTTGCGATATTGTTTGCTTCTTGTTTTGCAAAAGCTACGATTTCATCGGCTTTTTTCTTAGCATCATCAAGCTGTTTATTTGCCTGCTCTTTTGCTTTTTTTGCAGATTTCATTTTTTCTTGGACTTCTTCAAATCGCTTTGAGATACCTTCCTTGCGAGTTTGCAAGATATTTTTCAAATACGGCACAACAAAATACCACACAATCGCCACGAAAATCACAAAGTTTATCACCCGCACCGTAAAATCAGTCTGTGAAATATCTACCGCACCAGAGGCAAAAGATAGGCTTGGCAACAAGCCTACAAAAAGCATAAGCCTAGCAATCCATTTTATATTATGCGAAATTTTCATAAGCTCTCCTTAGATAGCCATTATAGCTGTTTGATTTTGAGTTTAAGTGCGTCCTCAAACTCACCTAAAGAAGCAAGCAACTCTTTCTTGCTCGCTTCTTTTTGTTTGTCTAAATTCACTCTAAAATCTTGGAGTTTTTTTGCTAGCTCTTCTTGTTTTTTTTGTATATTCGCCTCATAGAGAGCCTTTGCGTCATTGGTCGCTTTTTGGAGGATTTCGCTTGAATGATTTCTAGCAGTGGATAGTATATCTTGGATTTGTTGTTGTATCTCTTGGACTTGCGTATCGCTACTACTTACCAAATCCAAATCTTTGCGCAATGTCGCTTCGCGCTCGTCCATAAAGCCTATCAAAGGTTTAAATAGCCACACATTTAGCAAAATCATCGTAATCAAAAATACGACAAACACTAGCAACATTAGATACGGGTCTGGTATGGTGATACTCATCTTAGTCCTTTTTTAAGTTTTGTTTGATGACATTTAGACATTGTAGCAAACTAATCTTAAATTTAAGATTTTAACTTCTTTATTAACCACAAAATTTTATCTCTTTTGGGTTGAATGGTAACACTTTTGCTTGAAATCTGTGTGCTTATGCCAAAAGATATAAAAACTTCTTGTAGCTCTTTTAACTCATCGATTATAGAATCTGCTTTGCTATTAGATTCTTTTTTGATTTTAGGTTGCTTAGCTCCACCTGCGGAATTTTTTAGATTTTTGGCTAGATTTTCCGTATCGCTTACAGATAGCTTCTGTCCGATGATAGAATCTGCTAAGACTTGTTGGTCTTTTGTGCTAAGTCCTACCATTACTTTGGCGTGCCCTTGCGTGATTTTCCCATCTAATATTAGATTTTGCGCATACTCGCCTAGCTGAAGTAGTCGCAGGGTATTTGTGATTTGAGTGCGGGATTTTTTTAGCTTTTTTGCTAGCTCCTCGTGCGTGATATGATGCTCATCGATTAGTGCTTGATATGAGTTTGCAAGCTCGATAGCGTTTAAATCCTCGCGCTGTATGTTTTCTATCAGCGCAATTTCGCGTAGCTTATTTTTGAAAGAGCTATCAATAATTGCCTTGATATTTGTCCTCTTTGCGATTTTGCTAGCGCGTAGTCTGCGCTCCCCTGCGATTAGGAAATATTTCTCATCATCTTCATAGACTACGATAGGCTGTATCTGCCCATCTTCCTCTAAGGATTTTGCTAGCTCTTTTAGGGATTCCTCATCGAAGTTTTTGCGCGGCTGATATGGATTTGGGTGGATTTTCTCCACTTCTAGCTCGACTATCTCAAACCCCCTAGCCACACGCCCACTAGAATCCCTAGCATTGCTAAGTTCCTCCTCATAAGCGTGCATAGTATCGCCAAGTAGTTCAGCTAGCCCGCTCCCAAGTGCTTTTTTTTGCTTCTTTGCCAACTTACGCTCCTCGCAAAATCACTTCAGCTAAATCTTGATAAGCTACACTGCCACTAGATTTTACATCATATTCTATGATAGGTTTGCCAAAGCTAGGACATTCAGCAAGTTTAATATTTCGCGGAATAACAATATATGGCTCGATACTTTCTGTATTTTGTGGTTTGTCATCTCTTTTGAAAAGATTTGTATCAAAATACTCTCTAAGCTCGGTTAAGACCTGCTTGTGGAGGTTGTTTTGTGCTGCATACATTGTGGGGAGAAGCCCGCGCACTTTTAGCGTGGGATTGATTCCGTTTTCTTTGACAAGTTTTATGGTATTTAGCAGTTGGGTAACGCCTTGCAGAGCGTAATATTCGCATTGCACAGGGATAATCACAGAATTTGCCGCAGCAAGCGCATTTACCGTTAGCGGACCCAAAGCGGGCGGAGAATCTATAATGATAAAATCATATTGCTCTTGCACTTCTGCGATTTTTTTCTTTAGGATTAGCTCCCTGCCCTCTTTGTTTGCCCAAAAGCTCTTTTCGATACCAACTAGCGCAATGTCTGAGGGGACAATATCCATAAATTCTATGTCTGTTTTTTGTATCACTTCAGTGATTTTTTTGCTATCCATAAGCACATGATAAATGTTTGATTCTATCTTTGTGCGACGAAGTCCCAAACTCCTTGTCGCATTTGCTTGAGAATCAAAATCTATAAGCAACACCCTTTTTTCTGCCGCCGCTAGACACGCCGCTAGATTCACCGCTGTCGTGGTTTTTCCTACTCCGCCTTTTTGATTTGCTATGGTTATGACTTCACACATCGCTACTCTCCGCTAATTTTATCTATCTAGGTTGTAAATCATCTCTCCACCCACTTCCAAAGCCCCATCTTCGCGCAAAATAGCGTCTTTTAGACTTATGCACTCCCCTTTGAAATGAAAGGAAAAAGAAAAATTTTTATAAAATTCTAGCCTATATTTATTAAAAATTTGTTTCCAAGTTGGAGGTTTTTGCAAAATTTTAAAATATTTATCCAAAACCTCACATTTTTTAGTCGCAATATCTAGGCTACCAAAATCCTCACTTTGCAAATTTAGTCCGATTCCACATAGGTAATGATTTTGGTAAATGCTAACTAAAATCCCTCCGATTTTGCGATTTTTTATATACAAATCATTTGGATATTTTAGCCACACAGCCGAGCCTAGAGACACAAGCACTTCTTTGAAAACAAATCCCAAATACAACGCCACACTTTGCTTTGGCAAATCTTTTGGGGGGGATAAAAACGCAAATGAAAACATAAGAGAATCTTTTACATTTTTCCACTCATTGCCCCTAGAGCCTATGCCAGCAGTTTGCATATCGGCTATGACACATATTTCTTTAGATTTTAGTTTGGGTGGGCGTTTGGATTTTGTGGCACATTGCGATATGGATTGAGGTGGCGATATAACTTGTGTCGTTTCAATTTGCAACGCAGATTTTTTGCTAGCTTTGCCATCATTTGCATTGTTTGAAATCGCAGATTTTGTCATAGATTTTGCAAGAATGCGCTTTAACTCTTCTTGCGTAGAATCCACCTCTTTTAGCCAAATATATTCCATTTTTTCTACCCTAAATTTTTCTACCTTCGCTAAAAAATACTGATAAGAAACAATCCGCTAACGCTACTTTAGCCAAACAAAAACTATCCCAAATCTTGCAAAATCTCTATTTTGCCTAACCCAAAAGAACATTGTTTGCCTACGGCTATTATCTCCCCTAGTTTTAGCATCTCATAGCTTTGCCTATCTAGCCCATCAAGCAAAATCTCACCCACAAGCCCCCCTAGATTCATACTTGTTTGTTGGGAGTTGCTTTTGCGAAAAGTATCGATATAGGTTAGATTTTTGCGAGTGATTTTGCCTGCAAAATCTGGCATTTTTTCTTTCTCTCTATCTTGCAAACTTAGCTTGCGAGCGTAAATAGAGCGAAGTATATCGCCTAACTCCAAGCTAGAATCCCTCACAAAAAAATTATGTTTTTTGATACGAAGTGGCGTGATAAGCAAAACCCTAGCGCGTGAAGCAAAATCTTTTGATTCATCATTTGCTATAAATTTTTGTGCAAAATCTAGCGGCATTTGTAGCCCTTTTTTGTCCCTACTGCCAAAGCAAAGATTATCATTTACAAATATAAAAATATCGCTAAATAGTATCTTTTTGCCGCTAGATTCTAGCCCGATTTCACATAGCATTTTATGCAGGCTTGCGATGATTATGGGGGCGTTTTCTACCTCTGCCCCAAATAGATAGAAACTAAAATCATACCTGCCCATCCCTAGCTCAAAATCAAAGCGAAATTTATGATAAACATTTTTGCATTGATAAAAGCTAAAAAACACGCACGATGTGCCAAATTCGCAGTTTTTGCAATCCCTGTCATCTTTTATACAGACGATGGATTTTAGCGCGTATCCTAGCGCACCGCGTAATTGCGAGCCGACAAAAAATGGTGGCTTATGCCTATCTCTAGCTAGCACAGAAATTTTACAAAATTCAAACATTTTACTACTTTGTTAGATTTTATTTACACGCTTTTGTAGTCGCAATCTATCACACACGATTTGCTAGTAAGCCCAAAATCTACTCGCCAAATACCCTAAATCGCTCGTGGGCAAATGACCTTTTGCTAATCGTTACGCCATTTTCTACCGCTTCTATGACTACGCGCTTTGTCGTGGCGTATATGGGGATTATGCCTAGATTTAGCGCGTATCGTATCATCGCATAAGTCGCACCAAAATCGCCTTGCACAAGCAAGTAATCCCCGCTTTTTGCGCTAGATTTTAGCGCGGTTTTAAACTCCTCTAAAATCTCATCTAAGCATTCTAACTCAGGCGGGATATTGCTCCATTTGTCATTTGTCAAATCTATAAAATTTTCTATGCCAAAACGCGTCCTTGCCTCGCTTTTTTGCTCATCGTTTAGTTTGTGATTTAGCAGGATAAATAGTGTTTTTTGCATTAGTGATTCCATTAAATATTTTTTAGACAATCATCTTTAATACATTTGCAATCAAAGTTGTTTAAAATTGTTTGCAAATCGCTTTGAATTTTTTGTGGCAAATCTTGTGCCGAAGTGATATGCACCAAACTATTTCTAATATCATTTATTTGCGTTGTGAGTTTATAGAGATATTGAAACGCATTTAAATGCTTTTTACGAATGATAGATTCCAACTCATCGATTTTGCTTTTATTTAAGTAAAATTTACATTCAGCATAACATTTATTTTTTTTAGATTCATAACTTTTGTGTGGTTCATCATTGCACATAAAATACATAAAAGATTTTACTGCTTGTTGCGCTTTGTATGGTTCGCCGTTTTTTTGTCGTTTTGTAAAATAGCCTTTTTGACTTAGTCTATCCAAAATATACAGCGAAATCGCTTCGCTAATGTATGTCGCGGATATTAGATAGTATTTTGTGGAGTGCATAAGTCGCGCTAATTTGTAATATTTATTATAAATTTTTGGTGTGTTTTGAATATCTTTAAAAATATCTAAAACAGATTCTACGCCCTCTAAAATATTCCCCAAACCGCTAAACGCAAAATTTGCCTTTGCCTTTTTTAGCTCTATCTTGACTTTATCTAGCAACCCAAAGATTTGACTAAACGCATTTGCGTGAAGTGCGTTTGAAAAATTTGCAAGCGTGATGATAAAAGGCTCATTGATTCTCATCTCTGGCACACGCAAAGTTTGCGTAAATGTCTGCAAACAAAGCGCAATAAGGCTTATTTGTGAGTATCGCTCCAAACTTGTATATTGAAACGAATCGCGCCCTTGTGAATCTTTGCCTTGCGTTTTTGCAAAAAGTAGCGTTATGGATTTTTTGGTATTTATTTGCGTTAGCGTGCTTGCAAAACTAGCAATAATTTGCTGATGACGGAATCCGTGTGTAATGTCTAAAATAATATTTTGAATTTCTGTTTTTTTAATAATTTTTAACACCTCATTGAAAATATCCTCAATTTCATTTGAATCTGACAACTCTATTGGCTTGTATTTTTCAAAAATCGCCTTGCTTTGTGGCAATGTGTCAAAAATCTCATTTTGATAGTCGATAGATTTGGCTGTGCCGATAAATGTATAAGTCGCATTTTCGCCAAAACTTTCAATCAAGCAATGCGTGGAGTTGTGAAAATCACCATTTTTTAGCGGTAAATCTAACGCAGAATCTTTGCTATAAATACTCTTTGAATCTTTGCCAGATATGCCCAAAATCGCTAATATATGGTATTTATGGCAGTCCATCTGCGCTCCTAGATTTTGTTTTTGTTGATTTATGATTTTTTAGGTTAGTTTGTTTTTTAAGCCATACAAATCGTGGATAAAAGCGTCAAATAAACTTTTTGTGGATAAAAGCACAAAACAAAACTTTGATTATAGCCAAATTATCAACGCATTTACCACGAGATTTAGCCCTTTGGTGTTTATTTTTACAGATTGCAAGAAAGCAAAATCTAACATTTGCGTGTTTTATGGATTCCATATTTATGGACGATTTTTGCCACATTTAGATTTTGTGTAAAAATGGAATTATCCATTCGCACCAACCAACACGCTATAAATCCTCATACTAATGCAACGAAACAACCAAAACTTCTATCATTATAATATTTAGCGTTAGCAAAATATCTCTATTGTTGTTTTGGATTTTATAGACACTTCGGTTTTTTTCAAAATCTAAGTATGCCAAGAATTAAGGTTTTTTATACTTCGCGCAAATGCCATTTAAGTATGGAAAATCACAATGACGACTTTTTTTTCGCTCACGATGTCAAAAGCCCCCCGCTTTAAAATTAGTCTTTTTTCATTAAAAATTAGTCATTTTTTAGCTACTTTGAGTGCGAAACCATCGCCTCTATCCCCTCTTTGCCCGCGCTAAATTCCACCTTATCGCCATCTTTTAGCTTATCTTGCAAGATTAGCTCGGCTAGCCTATCCTCGACTTCCTCGTATAATGCCCGCTTCAAAGGACGCGCACCAAACACAGGGTCAAACCCCACGCTAGCGATAAACTCTTTTGCACTAGAATCTAGAGTGATTGTGATGTCTCTCTCGCGCAGTTTGCTAGAGATATGCGCAAACATAATATCCACGATTTGAGCGATTTGCTCCGCTCCCAAAGGATTAAAAATCACCATATCATCAAGGCGATTGAGAAACTCTGGCTTAAAGTAGCCCTTTAGCTCCTCTTTTGCGGCATTTTCACGCTCGCTCTTATCCTCTATACTCATTATTTTATCGCTACCGATATTGCTCGTTAGGATAATAATGGTGTTTTTAAAATCCACCGTTACGCCCTTATTATCGGTTAGCCTTCCATCATCAAGCACTTGCAAAAGCAGGTTAAACACATCAGGATGCGCCTTTTCGATTTCATCAAAAAGTAGCACACAATAAGGCTTCCTGCGCACCGCTTCGGTGAGCTGTCCGCCCTCCTCATAGCCCACATAGCCCGGCGCAGCCCCCACTAGACGCGAGACTTCGTGCTTTTGCATATATTCGCTCATATCAAATCGCACCAAATTTTTCTCACTATCAAAAAGAAATCGCGCCAACGCCTTAGCAGATTCTGTCTTGCCAACGCCTGTGGGACCCAAAAATAAAAAACTCCCAATAGGGCGATTGCTATCGCTAAGCCCTGCTTTGTTGCGCTTGATTGCGCGTGCGATTGCCTTTAGCGCGGCACTTTGCCCGATGACAGATTCGCTTAGTTTTTCCTCGATTCCCAAAATCTTTTCTTTCTCGCTTTGGAGCATTTTTTGGATAGGGATTTGCGTCCAGCGACTAATGATTTTAGCGATACTCTCTTGGGTAACGGCGTTTTTTAGCAGTGTGCCACCCTCTTGCATTTGCTCCCATTTTTCATTTAAGCTCTTTTCGTTTTCTATCGCCTTTGGCAGCGTGTCATAATCGATTTTTGCCGCCTCTTCTAGCTTGCCCTCGCGCTTGCAAATATCGCTTTTGCGCTTTAAATTCTCGATTTCATCTTTTGCTTTGGCGATTTGCTCAAACACGCTCTTTTCGTTTTCAAATTTCGCTTCTAGCTTGGCTCGCTCCTCATCGGCGTTGCTGATTTCTTTTTCGATTTCTTTTAGGCGGTTGCTCGCTTGGGTGGAGTCTTTTTCCATTTTCAACGCCTCTTTTTCCACGCGCAAATTTTGCACCACGCGCTTGATGCTCGCTAGCTCAAAGGGCTCAGATTCTATTTGCATTTTTAGTTCAGCAGCGGCTTCATCGATTAAGTCAATCGCCTTGTCAGGCAAAAATCTATCCGTAATATAGCGTGAAGAGAGCTTAGCAGCCGCCACAAGCGCGGAATCCGTGATATTTACTTTATGGTGGGCTTCTAGTCGCTCTTTTAGCCCGCGCAGGATTTGGAGTGATTCATTGACACTTGGCTCATTTAACGCCACAGGCTGAAATCGCCGTGTCAAAGCCGCGTCTTTTTCAAAATATTTGCGATATTCTTTGAGCGTGGTCGCGCCTATGGTGTGGAGCTCGCCTCGTGAGAGCGCGGGCTTTAGAATATTTGCCGCGTCCATACTCCCTTCACTTGCCCCAGCCCCGACAATGGTGTGAATCTCATCGATAAACAAAATCACATTCGCGCACTTTTTGACTTCATCGACTACGGCTTTTAGTCGCTCCTCAAACTCCCCGCGATACTTCGCCCCCGCTACTAGCGCACTCATATCAAGCGCGATTACGCGTTTATTTTGCAAAGAGAGTGGCACATCTTTTTTGATGATTTTTTGGGCTAGTCCCTCTACGGCTGCGGTTTTGCCCACGCCGGGCTCGCCTAGCAAAATCGGGTTGTTTTTTGTCTTGCGGATTAAAATCTGCATAAGCCTCTGAATCTCCTCATCTCGCCCAATCACAGGGTCTAGCTTGCCCTCTATGGCTTTTGCGGTCAAATCGATTCCGTATTTGGCAAGGGCTTCTAGCGTAGAATCATCGTTTTGGTTTAGGATTTTGCTCCCTGCGCGGATAGATTCTAGCGTTTTGGCAAGCTCGTGCGTGTCGATATACTTGCCTAAAATCTGCTTAAAAGCCTCGTTTTTAAGGTTTGCGATGATGAAATTATCTAGCGCGACAAAGCTATCGCCATTTTGCGTGGCGTGGGCTAGGGCTAAATCTAGCGCGCTTTTTAGCTCTTTGGCAATCGAAATATTTTCGCTTGAAACGCCAGAGCTTTTTGGCAGGGAATCCACCGCGCTTTTTGCCTCCAGCTCTAAGGGGGATTTTTCTACGCCCATTTTGTTTAGGGCTTGGTTTAGCAGGCTTTGATGATTGGCTAGCATTGCCCAGATTATGTGCTTGGTTGTGAGTTCGGCATTGCTCGCGTGCAGGGCAAGCGAAGCCGCAGAATCAAGCATTTCTTTAAAATGATTGGTAAGTTTGTCAAAAAGATTGTTTTGCATTGTATGCTCCTTAGATTTTGTTAAAACATTAAAATTGCCGTATAAAATCGGTTTTTGTTTGGGTAAAATCAAACTTTATACGCAAGGCATTATAATACTTTAGTCTAAACATATAAACTTTTTTTACTGATTTATTGTAAAGGTTTTGCAAAATCTGTAATGAATCGTTATAAAATGCGCAAATTCTCGCTTGTTTTTTATCGTTTTTTTGTCGTTTTTGTGGGATTTGGCTTGATATTTGCTACAAGCTTTATACTTTTTGGGTAGAATACGCGTTTTTGTTAAGCAGATTTTGGGCTTGACAAAGATTTTGGCAATTTTGGCAAAAAGGCTTTATTAAAATTGCCATAACGACTATCCACAAAATAAAACGGGAGAAAAAAGACAAAATGAACACCATTAAAGAAGTAGGCACAAAAACGGGGCTAAAAAAATCTTTTGTAAATAAAAAATACTTTTTTTTAGGCATAGGCATAGCGTTTGTTTGGGCTTTGCTAGCATTTGGCAATGTATTTGCCATCGCCCAAGCCACGCAAAAACCACAAAATCCGCAAACAGAGCGCAAGCAACGCGCCCAAGCGATTGAGAAATTTTCTAAAACATTGTCCATCATAGAATCTTACTATGTCGATGAAATGGGTGTGGAGGATATTGTAGATAAAGCCATTGACGGACTTATAGGCAATTTAGATGCGCATTCTGCTTACTTAGATGAAAAAAAATACAAAGAGCTAAAAATCCAAACCAAAGGCGAGTTTGGCGGACTAGGAATCACAGTGGGGCTAAAAGATGGCGCACTCACAGTCATCGCTCCCCTAGATGATACCCCAGCCCAAAGAGCAGGGCTAAAAAGTGGCGATGTAATCCTAAAAATCGAAAATCAAAGCACCATAGGAATGAGCATAGATGATGCTGTAAATCTAATGCGAGGCAAGCCAAAAACCCCAATCACCATAAACATAGTCCGCAAGGGCGAGGGCAAGCCTATGGAGTTTAAACTTGTGCGTGATGTCATCAAGGTAAAATCTGTGTATGCCAAAAAGATTGAGGACACGGATTATTTGTATTTGCGTGTAAATTCATTTGATGA
The DNA here is from genome assembly GCF_053654535.1 of Helicobacter sp. T3_23-1056. Classification (NCBI taxonomy): domain Bacteria; kingdom Pseudomonadati; phylum Campylobacterota; class Epsilonproteobacteria; order Campylobacterales; family Helicobacteraceae; genus Helicobacter; species Helicobacter sp. T3_23-1056. The sequence goes on from NZ_JBSIUU010000025.1 coordinate 27,628, forward strand.
GAATGTAACGCAATCTGCAAGCGCAGCATTAAAAGAGCATAGCAAAATCAAAGGGCTTGTGTTAGATTTGCGAAATAATCCGGGCGGGCTACTTGACCAAGCGGTGGATTTGTCAAATCTATTTATCAAAGATGGCGTAATCGTATCTCAAAAAGGCAAAGTCAATGAGGAAAATATCAGCTACAAAGCCACAGGCAAAGCCCCCTATGCCAAACTGCCTATCGTGGCTTTGGTAAATGCAGGCACAGCAAGTGCTAGCGAAATCGTATCGGGCGCACTGCAAGACCACGGGAGGGCTATCGTGGTGGGCGAAGAGACATTTGGCAAAGGAAGCGTGCAAATGGTAATACCCATCAGCTCAAATGAGGCAATCAAACTAACCACCGCAAAATACTACCTCCCAAGCGGGCGCACCATACAAGCAGTAGGCGTAAAGCCCGATATAGTAGTCCATCCCGGTAGCGTGCCTCAAGGTGATAATGGGTTTGAAATCAAAGAAGCGGATTTGAAAAATCATTTGGAAAATGAGCTACGCAAAATCGACAACAAAGATGGCAAGGTAGCAGAATCCAAACAAGAATCAAAAAAGCTAATCACCCAAGCAGATATAGCCGATGACATACAGCTAAAATCCGCTCTAGACGCGCTCACTGCGTGGAATATCCTAGATAAAGCTAAGCAATAATTTGGGCTAGATTTTGCTAGTTTTTAAATCGTTGATTTTAATAAAATCTTGCGATTTGTAAAATCTATTTATGTCAAAGACTGCAAGCAAACTAGATTTTGCTAAATCTAGTTTTGCAAATGGCTACTTTTAGTTTGCAAGCAGATTTTGCAATCGAGTTAAAATCTAGTTTGCAAACGACTTGCACGCACAAATATCATTTATCCCCAAAAAATCTCTTAAAAAATCCTGCTTTATTGACTTGCTTTACGCGCGAAATCGCTAAATCCCCGCTTTTTATATCGTTTGTTATCGTAGAGCCAGCCGCGATTAGCACGCTAGATTCTACATTTACAGGGGCTACTAATTGCGTATCGCTACCGATAAATACATTTTCCCCAATGATAGTTTTGTGCTTTGCTTTGCCATCATAATTACAAGTGATGACCCCAGCCCCCACATTGCTTCCTTTTCCGATTTGGCAATCCCCTAGATAGCTTAGATGCCCAGCTTTTACGCCTTGTAGATTTGCCGCCTTTGTCTCTACAAAATTGCCAATATGCGTAGAATCTACCACGCTTTTTGGGCGAATATGCGCAAAAGGTCCAATATCACTAGAAATGATTTTGCTAGATTCTACTACACTATGGGATTTGATAAGGCTATCTTTTATTAGCGTTTTGCCTTTGATTACCACGCCATTTTCTAGCTCACACTGCCCGACAAACTCGACTTCTTCTTCGATATATATCGTGTGTGGCAAGTGCATTACCACGCCATTTTTCATCGCTTTTTCTCTCAAAGATTCTAGCTTTTTGCATTCTGCTTTTGCTAGCTCGCTTTTAGAATTTACCCCCATAAACTCATCTTTATCCCCGCAAAACGCGCTTATTTTTATGCCCTGTGCGCGTGCTAGGGCAATCATATCTGTGAGATAAAATTCTTTTTGTGCGTTATGGTTAGAAATCTTTGGCAATAGATTTTGCAAAATCCCTCTATCAAAGGCATAGATTCCAGCATTTACGATATTTACGCGCTTTTGGGGCTCATCACAATCTTTTTCCTCAATGATAGCCTCCACCTCCGCATCGCAAGCCCCACTAGCCAAATCACTAAAAATTACCCTCCCATAGCCACTTGGATTTTCTAGCTTCATCGTGCTTATGGCGATTTTGGCAGTGATTTTGGCATTATGCGGATTCAAAAAATGTGCGATTTTTGCAATCGTTTCCCGCGTGATTAGAGGCATATCACCATTTAGCACCACTACGCATTTGTGGGCAAAATCTATGATTTTTTTACTACTATTTTGGCTAGATTTTTCGCCCTCATTTACAAAAAACGCTCCACCTGTCCCCGGGAATGCTTCGTGATTTTGGGTATGAAAGGCTAGATTCCCCTTTAGCTCGCCATTTTCTAGGCATTTTTTTAGATAGGATTCTATCATTTCGCGCTTGTGATATAGCACGATATGCACATCATCACTCACGCTCAACGCCTCCCGCACAATATAATAAATCATAGGCTTCCCACATATCGTATGCAAGACTTTGGGGGCGTGAGAGCGCATACGCGTGCCAGCCCCAGCGGCTAAAATTATCACTGAAAAATCCATATTTATCCTTAGTTTATGTTTTTTGAATGCGTGGTGCAGAAGCAAAATGCCAAATTTTAGCACTTTATCCCAAAAATGCAAAATCTTTTAACCACGGTTAGTGAAATTTATGCCGTTGTTTGTTATTTGCTAGTTAGATTTTGAGATACTACACTTGCGATTAAATCTTGCAAATATTTTTGTCATTGCTAGCAAAACAAAATCAAAGGCTAGCAAACAAACCAAGCGTAACTTTTTAGAAAATCGCTAGATTTTGCGTGGCAATCTATCCGCTTGTCATTACGACAAACATTCCGTCATTGCGAGCAAATGCGACAGCATTTGCGTGGCAATCCAAGACAAAAAATGCGACAGAAAACATAGATTGCCACGATTTTGCTACGCAAAATCTCGCAATGACACCCACCCCCACCCAATGGGTTGCGAGGCGTTAGCCGAAGAAAAAAGCCCCCTCCCTTGCGGAGGGGGTTTGGGGGTGGGTGTCATTGCAAGAATTTGCGACTTTGTCATTGAAAGATTTTGCAATCTTGTCATTGCGAGCACAACTTGTTGCGCGTGGCAATCCAAAATCATAAATTACCAAAACACACATTTTGCAAATTTAATAAAATAGATTGCCACGCCGTGCAAGCACGGCTCGCAATGACGGAAGTAGAATCAATGCTTATAATGACGGCAATGACAAGCAGGCACTACCATACCTAGACTTTTGCAAAATACAAAAACAAATCCACGCAAAACTACAAACTCCAATAAATCTATGAAAATCTGCAAAAAATATGATTATTTACTACAAAGACGATGATAAAAAATCGCTATTTTTGATAAAAATCCTGCTTTTTTCTGCAAAAAATGTGTAAAAATCGCCGTTTTTTTTTTTTTTTTGTTTTTATTTTCAGCTACACTTAAGTTTATTTTGTTTAAGATTTACGATTTACAATTTATTTACCTTAAGTGAATTACTTCGGAAGTTTGATAAAAAAAACGCGCATTAAGCGCTATAAAATTTTGTAAGGACAAACAAAATGAAAAACACTCGCACAAAGCCTAAGCAAACGCTTGGGGATTTTTATATTGACAAAAATAATGTATTGCCACGCACAACTTGTTGCACTCGCAATGACGGCATTGAAAATCCTCTCAATAACTTTGAAAATTCTTGCAATGACAAATCTACCCACCCCCAAACCCCCTCCGCAAGGGAGTGGGCTTATTTTGGATTGCCACGCGCAACAAGTTGCGCTCACAATGACGACAATGTAAAAGATTGCAATGGCAATGCAAATTCTCACAATGACAGGGTTTCCGCCTCCATTGCGGATTTGCACACTTCTTGTCCCCCCTCCCTTGCGGAGGGGGCTTTTGCTTCCATAAGCAAATCATCATTGCGACCGTTGCAACGCAACGCGTGGCAATCCACGACAAAAAACATAGGTGGTAATTTACACTACAATATAGACAAAGTAGATTGCCACGCATTAGATTCTGCAAAAATGCAGAATCTAATTGCTCGCAATGACGACAATGCAAAATCTTTCAATGGCATTGTTTCCCCCTCCCTTGCGGAGGGGGCTAGGGGGTGGGTAAATAAAACCACTAAGCCCAAAAAACGCCTAGCATTATCCCTAGCCACTGCGTTTGCAAGCATAGCAAGCCTAGATTTTGCCGTAGCTGGAGAGTGTATATTAGCCTCCACAGGATATGGCTTTGGTAGCACACAGCAAAAAGTCTATTGCACAGGCTCATTTGCTAGTGCTAGTATGTTTGAGACGCAGCTAGAAAACGCAGCTAGGAGCGCGACACAAGGCGGGCTTTTCTACATAGGTGGCACAGATGACAAAAGTAGCCCCATACCCACTTCCATAGGCGCAGGCACAGCCACGATAAATTTGGCTAATCTAGGCACAGCACAATATGACTTTTCATTTCAATTTTTTGGTGTAAATGCACCAGATACTACACTAAAATTCACAGGCACTCACGCAAATAAACCACTTGGAATCCTTATGCCATATAGTGAAAAATCCGCTAATCACAACTCAAATGGCTCTATCTTTTTTGCGATGGAAATAGACACAGATGTAAATTATGCTAGCTATGGCGTAACAAATGTCTATGGCAGGGCATTATCGCTTAGCATACACGGAGGCACGCAGATAGGGCGCGTAGATGAAAGAAGCGGGGAATATCTAGGCGGGATAACCATAAATCAAGGCAAGACCGTGAATGCTATGGCTATTTATGGGGGGTTTGGAGGGACGGATAGAAGCTCATTTGTAAGCAGACTGACTAATGAAGGCACGATAAACGAGCTAAATTTGGGGTGGAAAGAGTTTGCGGGGGATTTTGCCTCTGTGCTAGGGCTATATAATATCGGCGGAAGCGGAAGCATAGGCACGCTAAATGTCTATCAAGCGACCCTTACGCTAAATAGCAACCCTAGCACTTGGAACAACCAAACACACACCACAAACATATACCCCGAGCATATCAGCGCGCAAACAATCCAAAAAGTAGGCGAAGTAGGCGCAGGCGCGATAAGAATCAACATAGGTGAGGGCGTAACGGACGCAAACAACACTTACTTTTATGACAAACTAATACTAGATAGCACAGGTGGCAAAAAAATCGGCGATGGAACAACAACAAGTAGCCTAAACTTCTCCCACCTAAGCGCAGGGCTAGGCACGGCACTGCACGATATGGGAGAAGGATTTCGCGTTAGCCCAGATATAGCCACAAGCTATGGGGCTTCGCTGTGGCGTATGATTACGATGAGCTATATGAGGCGAGCGGTGATGACGCAAAACGCGCTAGATTCGCTGATGAAAAAAAATTTTAGAAGTGATTTGTCAAAATACGCCCAAAAAGACAAAGAGATTTTCCTAAACCGCGCTAGAAACCAGCGCGATGTCGATAACCCCGCTAGAATCAATCGCTACTCCCCCGCTATGCGAAAAGCGATGAAGCAAGATAAATCCACGAAGCGAAAAACCAAGACAGATAAGGCGTTTTTGGACTATGGGGGCAACAAAAATCATATCGCCTTTGTGCTACCCTATGCGGCGCACTCTTACGCAGAGCTAGGCGTAGCAAGCGCGACAGAGTGGAGCGGAGGAATGATAGGTGGCGTGCAAAGGGCTGTGGGAGAGGGGATACTAGGTGGCTATCTAGGGTATGAATACGCCTATGTCGATGCAGAGCTACTCCGCACGCAAGCAACCGTGCATAATAGCTCTCTAAATATCGGCGCGACTTATTTCCAAAGCTTTGCCTTTGAGGCAAAGCCACAGGAATTTTATCTCAAGCTAAATCTACGCGCAGGGCTAGATATGCCATCATTTAGCGCGCAAAGCCCACTGCCAAATATCAAATTTAAACTAGAATCAAACACGCCTGATTCGATAATACCGCTGATATGGAGCGCGGGAGCATCTCTACGAAGTGGAATCAACTTCTATCAACTAAAATTTAATAGCTACATAGCCCCAGAGCTAGGGCTAAGCTATGATGTTTTGTCCCCGCTAGATATGAAGCTACAAAAGGCAAAATACAAACTAGGCGGCAATGAATACTACCCTATGCAAATGTGGCATCTCCCCCAAATCTCCGCAAGCGTGAAATACTACAAAGTATGGACAAAGGGCTTTAAAATGAGCGCGATAGGTGGGCTACGATATAATGTGCTAAATAAGCCTATTGGCGAGTTTAAAATCGGCGGGCTTAGCGGGAGCGGGGCAATCGCATTGCCGATACTCTATGGCAATATTGACTTGGATTTTATATGGACGCTAAAGCAAAATCACGAGCTAAGCGCGGGGTATAATGGGCTTTTTTATTCTAATTTTAATGAATTTGGCAAGGCAAGTGAAAATGATAGATTTCACGGGGTTAGCACGGCTTTTAATATGAAGTATGTGTATTGGTTTGGCGGAAAATCGTAAAGGTGGAAGTCTTAATTGTGGGAAATCTTTTGATTGTGAGAAATCTTAATTTGTGGAATCCTTAAAGGGCAGTCTTAATTGTGAAAGTCTTAAATGGGAGAGTTTTAATTTGTGGAAGTCTTAGGGGGGAAAATCTTAAGGGGAGAAGTATTAAAGAAGGGAAGTTTTTTGTGTAGAAGTTTAAGCGCGTAGTTATTGGTATTTTGTGATTGCGCTGTGATTTGGCAGTGTTTGTGATTTGTTTGCGCTGCGGTTTGGTTGTGCCGTGATTGCGGGAATTTGCATTGCGATATTTTGCGCTGTAATCATTGCTAGATTTTGCATTGCTAGACTTTGTATTGTCATAATTGCTAAATTTTATGCTATCGTCATTGCGAGATTCTAGGCTTTTGTCAAAAAGGCTAGAATCGTGGCAATCTATAAAAAAATTGTCATACTTCGGTTTCGCACGAAACCGAAGTATCTCTAAATACGCAAATAAACAGAGATATTTCGCGCCCACGCACTCAATATTACAAAGAATATTTCGTCATTGCGAGCAATTAGATTCTGCATTTTTTTGCAGAATCTAATGCGTGGAAAACTATGATTTTATCATTCTTAGCACATAATTTACATAAAACAAGGCTCAATTAAACTTAAGCAGATTTTCTCTTATCATTTTTAACAATATTTTATACAAATCTTGTTGTTGTATTTGAGCGTTATATCTAAATTCTGTTTCTTTTAAATGAAGCAAGAAATTTTGTAGCTTCAATATCTAAAACTTCTTGCAAAGCTAGAAATGCAAGTGAATATGTGAATTTTGATGACTAAATTTTGATAACCACAAAATCTTTGTAAAATTTTTGTAAAGCAAACACAAATTGTGCCATATAAATATTGGTTTTATGCGATTGTTTGCAAAATCTAGCATATAGTTTCAAGTAAAATTTGCAAAAAATAAAATTTGCAAAAAACACACAATGCTTCACAAAAACTTCAAAATA
>NZ_JBSIUU010000026.1:0-32733 GCF_053654535.1 Helicobacter sp. T3_23-1056
AGAGTGTTTAACACGATAATGTGCCTTTGCACCATAATCTACCAAACCATCATACGCTCCCCAACAATCGCTATAAATTATAGATTCTGCTAAATCGCTAGAATCTCGTAAAATAGGCAATAATTTACTTGCAGAACAATTCTTAACCGCTTGCGTATAGACTTGCCCATTTCGTTTTAGCATACCTTTTGCTTGCAGTTGCAAGTATTAACGAAGCAAAAAAAACTCTCATCAATTTCAATTTCGCCTTGCATTTTAGAAGTTTTTCTCACATTCTTTTGCGATTAAGATTCTAATCTGCTTAAAGATTTTACATAAAGAATTTTGTGAAATATGGCAAATTTTTGCAATTTTTACCGCTTCAATATCTAAACTTCTTGCAAAGCTACAAGCGTAAGCGAAGTAGAAAAATATTTAAGAATCTCTCACAAAATTTCCCCTCTATAATTCTTGAACGAATAATATACTTGTTTTTCATCGTATGAATCATAACTTAAGACTACTTTAATTTTGTATTAAGTTGTCTTGAGCCAATATGATTTTGCTATGCTTTTAGAGTGAGGCATTACTTTCCAAAATATCCAAAACTATATAAAAAACCCTAAACTAGCGATAAAAATATGTGTGTGGGCATAGCCAAATGTGCGTGATAGAATCCGCTCTAAAACGCTTTATGCCTACTATTGCAAGGGAGTTTTGGTTTTTTGCCAAAATAATTGCCAAAATAATTGATGGGTGTAGTTGATAGTTGGCATAATATGCGCCTATTCCAACTTTTGAAGCACCGCGCTAAAATCCTTTTATAGCCTCTTGCGCACATATATCTTGCAGACACAAAAAAGGCAAAAAGATAAAAGTCATAAAAGATATTGATAAAAATTTTTGACGCATTTTTATCGCCCTGTTTTTTTGATTTTAGATTTTTTTTTATTTTTGGATTTTTTTGTTTTTAGATTTTTTGCTTTTGGATTTTGCCAAAAGGCACAATTTATGGGAAAATACAATCAAGCAAGCCATCAATATAGGCATTTTTATCAAAGGCTAGCAAATCCTCTTTTTTCTCCCCCACTCCGATAAACTCGACATTCAAGCCCAAAATCCGCGCTATGCTAAAAATCACCCCACCTTTTGCGCTACCATCTAGCTTGGTAACGATAGCAAAATCTAGCGGCAAAGATTCCCCAAAAATCTTTGCTTGACTTAGCGCGGCACTGCCCTGTGTGCCATCTAGGATAAGCACGCATTGGCATTTGCCTTTTTTGATTCCGTCATTTTCTAGGGCTTTTTTAGATACGCGCAATATTTTTTCAAGCTCCGCTTTTAGATTTGCTTGATTTGGCAATCTCCCTGCGGTGTCGATTATGATATGCTCTATGCCTTTTGCTAGCCCTGATTGTATCGTGCTAAAGGCAAGTGCGCTAGGATCGCTACCCTCTTTTTGCGCGATGACAGATACGCCTAGCCTCTCGCCCCATAGTTTTAGCTGCTCGCTAGCAGCGGCGCGAAATGTATCGCCAGCACCCAAAATGGTGGATTTTCCTTTCGCTAAAGAGTGGGCTGCTAGTTTGGCTATGGTGGTGGTTTTGCCCGCACCATTTACGCCGATGATAAGGCTTATTAGCGGATTTTTGGCCGTGGCGTTTGCCAAATCTAGCGCAAAGTTATTTTTTACAAAGTTGTTTTGATTTTGTAGATTTTCTCTATCTTTGATATTTTTTGTATCCTTAAAATCCAAAATCGCTTCAAATTCTTTTTTTAGCTCATTGCGCGAGATTTTGCTAGGGAGGCGCGATAGCATTTCTTCGATGATTTCATAGTCTATATCACACTCGATTAGGACTTCTTCTAAGGCATTTTTATTGACCAAATTGCTAGAATCTTTGGTAATGATTGAGGCGATATTTTGCGCGGTTTTGTTTAGAAATCGTAGCATTATTGTCCTTTTTAGGAGCGTTTTTTGTCATCGCAACGCATATCATTTAGCGACTAAGAGAGGCAATGTCGCTTGAAAAAATCTCTTCAGGGATAATACCCTCATAATCTTGGAAAAATATTTGAGATTTATCAAACAGCACAAAATAAGGCAAAGCAGGGAGTTTGCTAGATTTTGGTGTTTTGCTAGAATCTTGGCTAGAATCTTTTGTAGAATCTTTTGCAAAATCTTGGGCAGAATCTTTATTAGTTTTGTCTTGGCTAGATTGTTCATTGAAATCTTTCTTAGCAGGTGTGCTAGTATTTTGGCTAGGCATTACATTACTAATATTTTTAAAATCATTTTGAATGCGTGCATTTTTGTTTGCCACAAGCAAATCCAAAAGTTCATTTTCATTGTTTGATTTTGGGTTTAGCAGTGGGAATCCAATCTCATATTTTTTTTGCAATCCCGCTAGAGAATGTTCATCGATTTTTTTTGCTAGCACACCTACAATCATCGCTTTAGATTCCGCATCTAAGCGGTTTAGATGCTCATAATACCTCGCACAATCATCACAATCTATATCCATAAAAACAAGCATAATAATTCGATTTTGTGCCTTGCTATTTTTTTCTAAGATAAGTTTTTCTTTTAGATTTTTGGAGTTTATGTGGAGGGGCGACTCTGCGGTGTTTGTGGCTAAAAGTGGCGTCTCTATGGCAATCTCATAGCTAGAATCTAGCGAAGTATAAGAAAAACTTTTTTGACTTACCTCGCTATTTTTGCACCCTTGCGACAAAAAGCTAATGCTAGCAAACAGCAAAAAAAAAGCACTTTTTTGCGTGATTTTTATCAAACATTTCATAGCCAAATCCTAAAATAAAATCTTACCCAAACGCTAAAATCTAGCACAAAATCTAGTGGGCAAATTCCACCGCTCGCACTTCGCGGATTACGCTTACTTTGACTTCGCCCGGATAGCTTAGATTTTTTTCTATCTCTTTGGCGATATTTTTTGCTAGCACGATACTTTGAGAATCATTCACCAAATCTGCACGCACGATTACGCGTAGTTCCCTCCCCGCATTGATTGCGTAGGCTTGCTTTACGCCTAGTTTATCAGTGGCGATTTTTTCTAAATCCTGCATACGATTTAAAAAACTCTCTAGCACTTCGCGCCTAGCCCCTGGTCGAGCCGCAGAGAGCGTGTCAGCTGCGCATACCGCTGCTGCCTCCACGGTCTCAAATGGCTCATTTCCGTGGTGGCTCATTATGGCGTTGATTACCACGGGGTGTTCTTTGTATCGTCTGCATACTTCCGCGCCTAGCGTTACATGATTGCCACCGCCATTTTCTATCGTCAAAGCCTTGCCTATGTCGTGGAGCAGTCCTGCGCGTCTTGCTAGCTTTTCATCGCCACCAAGTTGAGCGGCGATGATTCCCGCTAGATTTGCCGTTTGGATAGAGTGCCCAAGCGCATTTTGCCCAAAACTCGCTCGATAACGCAACTTGCCAATAAGCCTAATAATCTCAGGATGCATATAATCAAGCCCCAAATCAAGCACCACGCTTTTGCCCTCCTCTTGCACTTCAGCGTCCATTTGCGCTTCTATGCGCTCATAGACTTCTTCGATTTTGGCGGGGTGGATTCTGCCATCTTCTACAAGGGTGTTTATGGTTTTTACCGCGATGGTTCGGCGGTAGAGATTAAAACTACTTAAAATAATCGTAGCAGGCGTATCATCGATGATAACATCTACGCCACTTTTTAGCTCCAATGCCTTGATATTTCGCCCCTCTTTGCCGATGATTCTGCCTTTCATCTCATCATCTGGTAGGGTTATGACATTGATAAGTCGCTCGGAGGCAAACTCGCCTGCATAGCGCGTAGTGGCTTGAGCTAGGATAAAGTTTGCGATTTTTTGTGCTTCCTCTTTTGCTTCTTTTTCATAACGGCGGATAAGATGGGCTTTGTCATCGATTAGCTCATCTTCTAGGTTTTTTAGCAGGATTTTTCTAGCTTCATCTTTGGTAAGCCCCGTGTAGTGGCTAAGGGTTTTATTTAGCTCTTCGATTTTGTCTAAATATTGTTGTTGGACTTTTAGCTGGCTATCTTTTTGGAGGGATAGACTATTTAGCTCTAGATTGATTTTATCTCTCTCTTTTTTCAAATCCTCCGTTTCCCGCTCTAGCCTATCTTTTAGCCGATTTTCCTTGCATTCAAATTCATACGCCTTGCGCTTTAGCTCCTCATTCATACTATGCACTTTGCTTTTGTATTCTTGCTCTAATTGCAACTCGCGCTCTTTTGCCAAAAACTTTTGCTTATCAAGCAGGGCTTGCGCTTCTAGCTCGATAGCGCGGGCTTTTGCTTTTGCTTGAGTGAGCAAGTGAGTAGAATCCAAACTAGCGATTTTTCGGCAGACAAAAAATACCACCGCTCCTACCAACACCCCGAAACCTAAAAAACTTAATAAAAGTATCCACGACATTATTAAAACCTTTTTTTTGTGATTTTCCAAATTTATAGCTTAAATACATATTAGCCCTAATGTCAAAAGCCTCGCCCAAAACGCGCTTAGAAATATATAGATTTTGGCTTACAAATATTTTGCATATTTTTTGTGTCTTGTATCTATTGTGCGGGTGGGTGGCAAACACCCTATCATACATTCCCTTACCCATACCTATCCGTGCAAAATCTCTATCAATCCCAAGTGCTGGGATAAGTGCAAAATCAATATTTCTTGGCATATACGAGCTGATATGAGGCTCAAAAATTCCTAATGTATTTTTTACTAAAGGCAGTCGGTATAATAACATTTTAAAGTTAAGCCCCTTTATAGTTGGCAAAAAAATTCTTTTATTTTTGTTTTTTTTGAGTTTTTTTAGCAATGGCAAGATATTTGCCTCAAAAGGCAGGGGATAATAAAGCAAAATATTTCTAAATCGTTTTTGGGATAAAATCTTTTCTAATAGCGCGTTTAGATGGCGATTGGCATAAGAGATTTTATAGTCTTTGGTGCGTGGCGTGGGGCTAGATTTTGGGGTAGAATCTATGTGAGATTTTGGGGTAGATTTTGCATTTGATTTTGTGCTTATTTTTGGATTAGATTTTATATGGGATTTGATTGCGTTTCTAAAATGTATTTTTGTCTCAAACGCGCTAGATTCTAGCGTGCAAAATGGTAGATTTTGTCTTGGTAGATTTTGTTTGATTTGCTTGCTAGCGTCTTGCATTTTTGTGGATTTTAGATTGCTAGATTTTGCATTTTTTTTGCGCAAAATCATTTCACATTTTCTGCGACTTCCTTAGAATCTTTGCTAGTTTTTTGGCTAGATTCTAGCCCCTCATCATTGATTTTTGCGATTTTTAGCCGTTTGATTCTAGCCCCGTCCATTTCTAGCACGACAAATTCTGCACCATCTTGACTTAAACTATCCCCCACCATAGGCAATCTCCCAAGCAGATTAAACACATATCCGCCGATAGTTACCTGCTCCAAATCCCCTTGAAATTCGATGCCCATAAGCTCCTCCACGCTTTCTAAATCAAGCATACCATTCACCTCATAAACCCCATCGCTTACGCATTTTGTCTCTTGATTTTTTAAGTCGTGTTCATCGGTTACATCGCCCATCACTTCTTCGATAATGTCTTCCATCGTTAGCAGTCCTGCCGTGCCTCCGTATTCATCGATGACTAGGGCTATGTGGATTTGCTCTTTGTTCATCATTGTTAGGATTTGTGAGATTCTAGCGGTCTCTGGGACGATTATCATTTTGCGGATAATGCTCTCCAAATTTGGCTTAGATTTTGATTCTGCCGAGCTAATCAGCAAATCTCGTATGTGAATCATACCGATAATATTGTCTTTGCCACTTTTGCAGTATGGGTAGCGCGTGTGGTTTGTTTGCTTGATGATTGCGATATTTTCCGCGTAGCTAGATTCTGCGTTTAGGCATACCATATCTTTGCGCGGTGTCATTATTTCTTTTGCGATTGTTTCGCTAAAATCTACCGCATTTTTGATGATTTCCCCCTCATAAGAATCAATAAAACCACCCTTTAAACTCTCCCCTACGATGATTTTTAGCTCTTCTTCAGAATGTGCGTTTTCCTCCTCGCTTGCTGGCGTGATATGTAGCCTACGAAGTATAAACGCAGCCAAGGCGTCAAAAAGTCTAATGATAGGAAAAAAAGCGATAGAAAAATAATACAGCGGATACGCCACAAAAAGCGCGGATTTTTCGCTTTTGGCTATGGCTATGGATTTGGGGACGATTTCGCCTAGCACGACATGAAGCAGGGTAATAAGCGTAAAAGCGATGATAACAGCGATACTATGGATAAGCAGTGGATTTTCCCCAAAAAAATGCGCAAAAGGAATGGCAATAAGCCTAGCTAACGCAGGCTCGCCTATCCACCCAAGTGCCAAAGAAGAAAGCGTGATACCTAGCTGTGTGGCGGAGAGATAAGAATCTAATCGCTTCGTGATGGAGAGGGCAAGACTAGCTTTTTGGCTAGTTTTTTGTAGCTCCTCTAATTTTGAGCGGCGCACTTTGACAATCGCAAATTCTGCGACAACAAAAAAGGCATTTAATAGCACAAATATCACTGCTAAAAGTAGCATAAAAACCGAATGGGAGGGGTCCAAATCTAAACTCCTTAAAATCCTAGATAAATAAAATCTAGGTTTTGGCTAGCATCTTGCTAGATTTTATCGTTGATTTTAAAGCCAAAAAATCAACGCAAATTTTAAAGCTAAATCTTAGGATTATAGCACTAAATCCTTAAAATCTAGTTAGCAAATGTTTGATTTGCGATTTTCGCCCTAAAACACAATCTGCAAATTGCTAACTTCTTTATGATGTCTAGCAATATCGCTAAAACGATGGCGAAAGGTTTTGTATTTTTTTGCTAACGATGCGCATAGCTCTTGAAATCTCTCTCTAGGCAACGCACTAGCCGCATCGATGCAAACTTCCAAAAACATTTCTTCTTTTGTGCTATGAAGCGCGTCTTTAAACTCATCAAAATACATTTTGACTTCCTCTTCTTCTTTGCGTTTGCGCTCCAAATCCTCTTGGATTTGGGTAAATAATTCCCCCAAATCGTGTATAGATAGCCCCAAAAGATAGCCTTTTTCAAAGCCATTTGACATTTTCAAAATCTGCTTAATAAGCGAGATTTTCTCTTGGCTATTATCATAATACACACGATAAGTATCCTCCAACTCTTTTGGCATATAATCCCGCACAATGTGGAGTTTCATCGAAGCGATTTCATAGATTTGTTGCAAGTATTTTTTGTCATTTGAGCGCGTATAGATATTTTTTAGCTCTATTAAATTGTCTTTTTTGTCGTAATAAAATTTTAAAAGCGTTTGTGCTTCCTCTGTGGGTAGAGTGCTTAGATTTCGCTCTAAGGATTCTAGCCATACTTCTTGGAGTTGGCTTCGCTTGATGCGCATCATTTTTTCTAGTTTGGCGATTTTGGTTTTTTTTGTTTTCATAAAAATCGTTTCGGCTACCTCGCGCACGGTGTAGTTTTCGATATATTCATCTAGCATTTCATAGATTTTGACATTATCCCCCTCGATGATTTGTGCTAGCTCGATTGGGATTTCTAGGTGCTGATATTCTTTGTGTAGTTCGTTTTTTTGGGATTGTGGGATAATATCGATTTGCTTTTTTGCTTGGTAGATAAACTCTTTTGATTTTTCCTCATAATCTTTTAAGATTTGTTTATCATTCATTGAGGCGATTTGCTCTTTTGTGTAGCCTTTGGATTTTAGATACGCAGTCATAATGTTTAAATCGTGGCTTGATAGCATTTTGCCCTCTTTTTGTTGGTTTTTGTCGCCTGCAAAATACGCTTGCAAAAATAATGCCCTTTTTACGCAAACGCAAAATCTAATCAAAATCTTATCAAATAAATGATATATTTCTTTAATATTTTTAGCCCGCTTTTTTAGCCTACATTATTTGTTATTATTTGGTTTGTTGTTGTTTGTCATAGATTTTGGCACAAAGGAGTAAAAATGGCAGAATTTAGACGATTTCGTAGATTAAGAAGTAGCCCTATTTTGCGGGATTTGGTGCGCGAGACGCATTTAAGCGTGAGTGATTTTATCTACCCGCTTTTTGTCATAGAAGGTAGTGGGATAAAGCGCGAAATCGCCTCTATGCAAGGCGTGTATCAAATGAGTTTAGATTCTCTTTTATTAGAATGCAAGGAATTAGATTCTTTGGGTTTGCATAAAATCTTGCTTTTTGGGATAGTTGGCAATAAAGATGAAGTAGGAAGCGAGGCATTAAACCCGCAAAATATCGTGTGTGAGAGCGTGCGCGCTATCAAAAAAGATTTTCCACATTTTTTGGTAAGTGTGGATTTGTGCTTTTGTGAATACACTAGCCACGGGCATTGCGGAATCTTAGAATCTAATAAAACACAAAATCTAACTAGCGTAGATAATGACAAAACATTAGAGATTTTAGCCAAACAAGCGATAAATCTAGCAAGGGCTGGTGCGGATATTATCGCGCCTAGTGCGTCAATGGACGGAATGGTGCAAGCAATACGCGCTAAACTAGATAGCGCAGGATTTTGCCAAATCCCCATTATGAGCTATTCTACGAAGTTTGCAAGTGCGTATTATGGACCATTTAGAGAAGTGGCGGATTCTGCGCCTAGCTTTGGGGATAGAAAATCCTACCAACAAGACATCGCAAATCGCAAAGAAGCCATAAGAGAGAGCCTAAATGATGAGGAAGAGGGGGCAGATATTTTGATGATAAAGCCAGCATTGGCGTTTTTAGACATTGTGCGAGATGTGAGGGAGCGCACGCTTTTGCCATTAGCCGTGTATAATGTCAGTGGCGAATACGCGCTAATGCAAGCAGGCAAAAACGCAGGGGTAATTGATTATGAAAAAATCGTGCTAGAAACCCTCACGGGATTTAAGCGCGCAGGCGCAGATATTATCATCTCTTATCACGCAAAAGAAGTCGCCACAATGTTAAAAAATTGACTAGCAAAAATTTAGATTTTATAAAAAATTTTAAGGATTTACAAAGTGGCAAAAAGCACAAAAAATGATTTTTTCAAATCTAAAAAAATCATAAAAAACGATTCTGCTAGCACAAAATCTAATAAACCAAAATCTAGCACAAAAAATGCCACTGCCAAACTACCCACCAAAAGCAAATCTAGCCCAAAAAAATCTAACAACAAAAAAGAGGAAAAATCTATCCGCATAAACGCATATATCGCGCAACATTGCCCATATTCTAGGCGGCAAGCAGATGGGCTAATATCCCAAAATCGCGTAAAAATCAAGCACAAAATCGCCACACTTGGCGACATAGTCCCACAGGGCGAAAAAGTCTTTATCGATGGCAAACTAATCAAAGAAAAAAATCAAGCCCATTTTAGCGCGATAGTCTATCATAAGCCAAAAGGCGAGCTAGTAAGCAGGGTGGATTCTCTCTCTAGGCGCGTGATTTATGATAGTTTGGGGGAGAAATTTAGGCATTTTGTGCCTGTGGGGAGGCTAGATTTTGCTAGTGAGGGATTGCTGATTTTGAGTGATTCTAAGCGCGTAGTAGATATGCTAAGCAAAAGTGCGTTAGAGCGCGAATACATACTAAAAATCGACTCTGCCGTATCGCAAAAAATGCTAGACGCTATGCAAAATGGGCTAAGCCTAAAAAATGCCAAAAAAGGCGCGCATAAACTAAGCAAGATTACTTCTATGGATTTTGCGCCATTTATTGAAGCACAGATTATCAAAAATACGCGCACTTTTTCGCGTCTAAAAGTGGTGATAAATGAGGGGCAAAATAGGGAATTGCGCAGATTTTTTGCGCATTTTGATGCTAAGGTGCTAGATTTGCGGAGAGTTAGGTTTGGGTTTGTAAGCCTAAATGCTTTGCCTGTGGGAAAAACTCGATTTTTTAGCAAACAAGAATACAAAGATTTGAAAGAATTTTTAAAAACATAAAAGATTTTAGGTAAAAATATTCTAATCAAACGCCCATAAAATCATAAAGCAGATTAAAATCTTACCCCCAAAGAATGCAAAAAATCCATACATTAAATGACAAAATCAAAACTGATAAAAGCAATATTTTGATATGGATTTTATACAATCCTAAAATCAAAGGATAAATTTTGCAAAATCTTGGCACAAAAATGATGAAAAATCATTTGTTTAAGGTGGATTTTAGTTTATAGATTTTGGCAAAAATTTTTTTGCAAAATCTATAAGCAAAGCTATTATTGCACGCCTTGATTGTTTAGCAGTTTATAATTATCACAGCCCTTGTATGCACCCAAATTACACGCTTTGCCATAGTATTGCTTTGCAATGGATAGATTTTTCTTCACGCCTTTCCCCTTGCCATAGAGTAAGCCTAGATTATTGCACGCCTTAGCGTAGTTCATATCACAGGATTTTTTGTAGAATTCGTGTGCTTTGTGGTAGTTTTTCCTCGCGCCTTTCCTTTCGTGATATATTACCCCTAAGCTATAGCAAGACTCTGATTGCATTGTGCTAACTTTATTACACCCGATTTCATAATATTTCTTTGCATTAGCATAATCATTTAATTCATAGTAAGCTAATCCTAACTCTACATACGCCCAATCATTCCCCAAAGCGATGGTTTTTTCAAGGTAAGGTATCGCCTCTTTATGATGCCCTGCTCCTTTATAGACTAAACCTATAAAGCTACAATTATCTTTATGACATTCCTCTACGCTTTCTAAACCATTATCAATCAATTCTTGACACGCGAGTTTATCATAATTTACGCAACGATTTTTAGCCATCGCCCACTCAGCTTGACTCATCGCAGAGATTTC
The DNA here is from genome assembly GCF_053654535.1 of Helicobacter sp. T3_23-1056. Taxonomy (NCBI): domain Bacteria; kingdom Pseudomonadati; phylum Campylobacterota; class Epsilonproteobacteria; order Campylobacterales; family Helicobacteraceae; genus Helicobacter; species Helicobacter sp. T3_23-1056. The sequence continues at coordinate 10,785 of NZ_JBSIUU010000026.1, forward strand.
CGCGCTTAGCACGCTTGCTAGGATTCCGCATATCAAAACTAGCTTTTTCATTCTTTACTCCTTTGTAGATTTCCAAACTTGCCTAATTTCCCTTTTTAGAATACTGCTCGACTTCTTGCTTGGTTAGCACGATAAAATCCGTGCTTGAATTGTGCCTAGATTTTCTAGCGACTTCGATTAGTTGATTTGGGTTGCTACGAATATTTGGGTCTATGTAGCCCTGCTCGATTAGGCTAGAATTGATATGAGAGATAAACTCTCCGTCAGTTTTTGCGATTACGACTTTATTTTCTTTTGACATTGTCATTATTTCGATTTTTAGCGCAAGCTCGACTTTAAAATTAGTCGTGTATATGAGATAAATTTTTTCGTGATTTTTCATATATCGTTGGTAAAAATTGTATCCCGTTTTTTCGGCGTCTGAGAGCTTTGCTTTGTCAAGCCTTTTTAGATACTGCCAATAAAATGTCATCGTGCAATAAGGACTATTTACATCGTGGCGAAAAAACCCATTATGCACAGATACGGATTCCATACCGATTTTCCACATTTTGTTATCTAGGTGCGTGGCGATTAGATTTAGCGCGTTGCGGACTTTTTCTGCTAGCTCGATGCGCACCGCTTGAAATGAGCTAGTAAATTCGCTCATATAGTTTGCTTTAAAGTTTTTGGTTAGGCTATCAAGTCGCTCCTGTGAGGCAAGCAGGGTTTTTGCTTCCTCTTCGGCTTTTTGTGCGATTTTTACTTGTGTGTCGATTTTGGCTGGTAGGGTTGGGTCTGCTTTGTTGATTTCTAGCTGTGCGCGGAGTTTTCTTGCTTCGTTGTTTGAATATTTGGCTTTATTATTTGCCTGCATTATTTGCTCTTTTATGTTTGAAATCGCCTTGTTTGCGCCTTTGTAATGCAACTGCTTATCCAAAAACACATCTGCATAAATATTTTCTGGCTTTGTAAGTGCGCTTTGTGCTAATTCTTTAAAAGAATACTCTAACCCACGCAATTTTTGCAACTCAATAGCAAACATATCCGAGCTAATTTTTTTGTCAAAAAATACCAAAGAATCCATAGCCTTTACCAAAAATCTTTTTACCACTAGGTAATTTAGCTGGTCTTCTTGGGGGATTTCATCTACCTCATCTAGCGCAAATGTTACGGCTTTTGCTTCCGCTGCAAAATGCTCCCGCACGCACTCTTCTGCCCCTTGAGTTAGGCTGATTGATTTCATATTTAGATAATCTGTTTTTTGGAAAATCTCCTCTGCTTGTTTGTTTATCCTATCGGATTCTATCGCTTTTAGCTCCTCATCGGTATTGGTTTTCCAAAAATCAATCTCTTTTATCAAAGAACCCTCGCCAAAATCTTGAAACTTTGAGCTATGCGCATCGGTAATGCGCCCCGAGTCATCGACTCTAAATTCCACAAACATACCCGACACAGGCAAAAATTTCCTATCCTGCCAACTATCTTTCCGCAATTCAAAGATTTTTTTAGAATAATTAACAATTACGCCTGATTCTGTTGCCATCGTGTATCGTGTGATTCTGCCGTGCATTGTTTCCCCTTTTTTATTTGGTGTGCGCTTGGTGCTTTGCAAATCGCTATGATATACTATCTTTTAGAAATTTTCCCTTAAATGCGTGATTTTATTGCAATTTTTGCATATTTTATGTTTGGCTAGATATGTTGATTTATGCGATTTTTGGCATAATATTTTGTCTATTTTACATTTGTAAATTTTAAATATGTAGAATCTAAAACCAAATAAAAAAATTGCTAATATTGCGTAGCCTTAACTTTGATTTTGCAAATGGTTTTAAAATCGTTTTTTACAAAAAATGCCTTTCACAAAAACGCTCTTCACAAAAAAATGCTAAGGATAGCAAAATGAACTTTTTAAGGACAAAAACCCCTGCGCTAAAATCTATATTAGATTCTAATTTGGATTCTAAATTAGAATCCAAAAATGCCACTTTTTGTGGCGATAGTTGTGGCGAGAATTGTGGCAAAATTTGTGGCAAGAATCGTTGTGAAAATTTTTTGGCAAAAAGTTTGGCGTTTTTTGGTTTTGTATTTTTCATTAGCCAAATAAACCAAGTATGCAGTGCAAAAGATTTGCCACTGCTTTTGCCATCTAAAGCCCTCCCAAGCTATATGCTACAAAAAAAACACTCCACACCAAAATCCACAAGTAAACCCGTTAGCTATTCTCAATGCGCTTCTTGCCACGGAAATAATGGCAACAAACGCCCCCCAGGTAGTCGTGGAAATACCACTATCGCAGGGCTTCCAAAATATAAAATCATAGGCGATTTGCGCGCATATAAGCACAAAATCGGCAACAAAGGCGGGACAAATCCTATTATGCAAGAGCAAGCGCAAAATCTAAGCGAGCGCGATATACAAGCCCTAGCCGAATATATCTCAAAGCTACCAAAATCTAACTAAATAACCCACATAAAGAAACACAAATGGCACAAATCCGTTTAGATTCTAATGCGTTTAGGCATAATATCCAAGCGATTTCAAACGCGCTAAAAAATGGGCTAGATTCTAGCACGCTAGATTCTAGCGAAAATCTTGCAAACGCTTCAAAATCCACAAATCTAGCAAACGCCCAAAAAACACCAAAACTAGCCCTTGTGATGAAAGATAATGCCTATGGGCACGGACTACTCCAAATCGCCAATCTTGCCAAAGAAAATAATATTGATTGCGTGTTTGTCAAAAACTACGCAGAGGCTCTCCAAGTGCAACGATTTTTTGCCCACATTACCGTGCTTTATGGTGGCGTGCCTTTTGATGCGCCTAGCAATATTTATGTATCCATTGCTTCGCTAGATTCTCTAAAAACGCTAGAAAAACAGGCACAAAATCTAGACGCCAAATCTATCGCACCAAAAAATCACCCGCTAGGAATCGAGCTAAAATGCAACATAGGAATGAATCGCAACGGAATCCAAGTAAGCAATTTTGCACAACAATCCACACAACAATTTGCGCAAGATTTTGCACAAAAGCCCGCACAAAATCCTGCGCAAAAAAAAGATGAACTAGATAGCGCATTAGAAATACTAAAAAGGCTAATCAAACAAAACAAAGCCCGACTAATCGGGGTTTTTGCCCATAATGGCTATGGGGATAATGGCGGGGAAAAAGCAGAGGATTTTTCTACTTCGCAGGCAAATTTTTATGCAATCAAACAAAGAGTAGCACTATTTTGCAAAAATCACAAAATCCCACTGCCTAGATTTCACTCTCTTAGCACCACAGGGGCTTTAAGAAGCGCGTTTCAATCTAGCGCACAAAAAAATAATACTAGCGATTTTCTCCCACAACACAAACTGCAACGCAAACTGCAAAATCAACCACAAAACAAACTACAAGACAAACAAAAATCACAAGAAATCCCCGTGCTAAGCGATAGTCTTGTGCGTATCGGTATCGGTGCGTATGGCTATCATACCGCCGAGATTGCGCTAGGTATCGAGCTAAAACCTGTGCTAAGCCTTTGGGCAAACAAAATCTCTACGCAAACTTTACAAAAGGGCGAGAAAATCGGCTATGGCGGTGCGACAATCGTAGCAAAAAAAGGCGTTTTTAGCACTTATGATATTGGCTATGGCGATGGGTTGTTTCGGCTGGGGGCAAATATGCCAAGACTGCATTGTGCTAGCGGAGAAGAGATTTTGCCTGTGATGAGTATGGATTGTTTTAGCTGTGCTAGTCAAAAAGATGAAATCTGCGTGTTTGATGATGTGAGCGAGTTTGCAACCGTGTTTGGCACGATACCATACACGATTTTGACGCATTTATCGCCATTTATCAAGCGCGTCATCGTGTAGCGTCGCATAATATATTTCCCAAAATCCACACAAAAAATGCCAAATATGTTTAGCTACCCAAATCTAAGCGCGGATTTTCACTTCGCGCATTCGCAAAGGGATTTTGTAGTGAGCGAAATCCCGCTGTATGATTTTAGTGGCGATGGCGAGCACCAAATCTTGCAAATCCGCAAAAAAGGTTTAAGCACTTTTGAGCTAGTCAAAATCCTAAGCGCGCATTTTGCCTGCCCATCAAAAACTATCGGCTACGCAGGACTAAAAGACAAAAACGCCACCACCACGCAATATCTCTCAATCCCAAAAATCTATCTTAAAAACAAAAATATAGAATCTAGCTTTGAAGCAATATCCCAAAAACACGAACTCAAACTCATATCCACAACGCTACACAACAACAAAATCAAACTAGGACATCTAAAAGGAAATCGCTTTTTTGTACGCCTAAAAAAAGTAACGCCAATAAATGCCAAAAAAATAGAATCTAGCTTAAAAATAATGGAGCAAAGCGGGTTTGCAAACTTTTTTGGATTCCAGCGATTTGGGATAAATGGGGAAAATTATAAGCTAGGATTTGCGCTAGATAATAAGCAAAATCATAATGATATGGATTTTATGGGCAATATATCACAAAGCAAAATCCCAAAAAACAAAAAAATGCAAAATTTTTTGCGCTCAAGTTTGCAAAGCTATCTGTTTAATGAGTGGCTTTGTGTGCGGCTGCTTTTGGGGAGGTTTGGGGATTTTGGATTTGTAGATTTTGTAAATGCGATAAAGATAAGCGCAAAACATAAAGAGATAAAATCTAGCACAAAAGTTAGTCCATTAGATTCTCACGCTTTGCAAAGCAGGGCTTTTGCAAACCTAGCAAATCTATCAAAAAATGATTTAAGCAAAATCTATGAAGCATTGCAAAGACAAAAAATGCCTTTTAAGATTTTAGATGGCGATATTTGCTCTCACTATCCGCACGGCAGATTTTTTTGCATTGAAGGGCTAGATTTTAGCGAAGTGGCGCGATTTGAAGCGCAAGAGATTTCGCCTACAGGTGCATTGCAAGGGGAAAATCTAAAAACCTCAAAGCACATAGCGCACTTGCTAGAATCGCCATTTGTAGAAATTGCCACAAAAAGCAGCGGAGCTAGGCGATATGCGTGGGTGTGGGCTAAAGAGTGTGAATCTATCTACAAAGATAGCGAAGCGCAAATGGAGCTACATTTTAGCCTGCCAAGCGGGGCGTATGCCACGACAATGATAGAACAAATCGCAGGCAAAAATCTAAGCAAAATCTAAATTTGCACGCTATATTTTTTCAACGCGTTTGCAAAACTCATCTACAAAATCACATTTACCAAACTTGCAAAAATCCATTAAAGCACGGCAAAAACACAGCAAAAACACAGCATTTTTCATAAAAATTCACAAAATCTACATAAAAAACAAAAAGAAAATACACTCTTTTTGTCGCTTTTTTGTCGCAAATATCAATTTTTAGTGCATTTTTGCGCGATTTTTGTGCAGTGGATTCTCAAGTTAATACTCTTTTTAATAAAAAATTGGTAAAATTTCTTTTAATCTTTAGCAAAAAAATAGCAAAAAAAGCGTTGTTTCAAACACAAAAACGCATTTTTGAATAAAAATCTAAAGATAAAATCTTAAAAAAGGAGCAAAAATGGGAGGCAATATGCTAGAAATCAGGTGGCATTCTCGCGCTGGGCAGGGTGCTGTAACGGGCGCAAAAGGGCTAGCAGATGTCTTTGCTAGCACGGGCAAAGAAGTCCAAGCCTTTGCGCTATATGGCTCGGCAAAGCGCGGTGCGGCGATGAGCGCGTATGATAGAATCGATGATAGCCCAATCCTAAACCACGAAAAATATATGGAGCCAGATTATGTGCTTGTGATTGACCCCGGAATCGTCTTTATCACCGATATTTGTGCCAATGACAAGCCAAGCACCAAATACATCATCACCACGCATTTAAGCAAAGATGAGCTTGTGGCAAAAAAGCCCGAGCTAGCGGGCAAAGAACTCTATGTGCTAGATTGTATCAAAATCGCGCTAAACACCATTGGCAAGCCTATCCCAAACACGCCAATGCTAGGGGCTTTTATCAAAATCTCTCAAAGCCTTGAGTTAGAGTATTTCAAAAAGGCATTTACAAAAGTGCTAGGCAAAAAGCTCCCACAAAACATCATTGACGCAAATATGAGTGCCATAGAGCAGGCGTATAACGCGGTCAAGTAGCATAAAAGAGGTGGCGTAAAGAGGTGGCGAAAGAAGTAGTGCAAAAAAGTAGTGCAAATCGCCACTAGATTTTGCACATTTTAAAATTTAAACGACAAATTCAACAACAAAGGAGGCGTTAGATGAAAGATTGGACGCAACTAGAAATGGGCTCGGTGCTTTTTCCATTCGCCGAAGATGGCAGAGAGGCACTGCGAGAGCATAATAATGAGCGAAGCTATACCAAAGAGAGCTCCTATGGCACGAGCGTGGCGCATTGGCGTGTGGATAAGCCCGTGCATAATATGGATATTTGCATAAATTGCTTTAATTGCTGGGTGTATTGCCCTGATGCAGCGATTTTGGTGCGCGAGGAAAAAATGCGTGGCGTGGATTATCAGCATTGCAAGGGGTGCGGTGTGTGCGTGAGCGTATGCCCGACTAATCCAAAATCCCTGCTAATGTTTGATAATAATGAGAGCAATGAAAACGCGCTAGGGAACTGGCCCAAAAAAGAGCCAAAAAAGCCCGCGAGTGAGTGAAATTAGCGTGCAACATAGAATCTAGATTTAAAATCTCAATCGCAAAAAACAAACAACAAAAAGGAGAAACAATATGCCAAAAGAAATGGAACTAGACAAAGTAGTCGTGTGGGATGGCAATATGGCAGCCTGCCAAGCGATGCGCCAAGCCCAAATCGATGTAGTCGCAGCCTATCCTATCACGCCCTCCACGCCTATCGTGCAAAATTATGGGACTTTTACAAGCAATGGCTACATTGATGGCGAGTTTTTGCTCGTAGAATCAGAGCACGCCGCGATGAGCGCGTGTGTAGGCGCAGCAGCAGCGGGTGGTCGCGTGGCGACTGCGACTAGCTCGCAGGGCTTTGCGCTTATGGTAGAGGTGCTTTATCAAGCCTCTGGTATGCGCCTGCCAATCGTGCTAAACCTCGTAAATCGCGCGCTTGCCTCACCGCTAAACATTCACGGCGACCATAGCGATATGTATCTAGGGCGCGATGCGGGCTGGATAAACCTCTGCGCGTATAATCCACAAGACGCGTATGATTTGAATCTTATGGCGTTTAAAATCGCCGAAGATATGAGCGTGCGCCTCCCTGTAATCGTAAATCAAGATGGTTTCCTCTGCTCGCACACCGCGCAAAATGTCCGCCCGCTAAGCGATAGTGATGCGTATAAATTTATCGGTGAATACAAGGCTAAAAATCCGCTTTTTGATTTTGCCCACCCCGTTACTTACGGCGCGCAAGCGGAGGAAGAGTGGCACTATGAGCATAAAGCCCAACTTCACAACGCGCTAATGCACTCAAATGAAGTCATAAAGCGCGTGTTTAGCGAATTTGCTAGCCTCACAGGCAGGGAGCATAATATCGTAGAAACTTATGATATGCAAGACGCGGAGGTGGCGATTTTTGCGCTTGGCACGACGGTGGAATCTGCCCGCGTAGCAGCGCAAAACGCACGCAAAAACGCAATCAAAGCTGGCGTAGTAAGCCTAAAAGTCTTTCGCCCATTTCCATACATTGAGGTGGGGGAGGCGTTGAAGCATTGCAAAGCAATCGCAATCCTTGACAAAAGCCTGCCTGCTGGGGCTATGGGCGCACTCTTTAACGAAGTGAGCGCGGCATTGTATGCCGTAGTCTTTGGGAGCGGTGCGCAAAATCGCCCCGTGCTAAGCAACTATATCTATGGGCTTGGCGAGCGCGATATGACGCAAAGGGATTTGGGTGAGATTTTGGCTGAAATAAATAAAGACGCAAAGGAGGGCAAATTGACGCACGCGGCACAGCAGTTTGTGGGGCTACGCGGACCAAAGATGAGCTTTTTTTGATGAAAAATTCGCCTTTGGGTAATCATTGCAGAGATTTGGCGTTTCGCCACAAGGCACGCACGAGCAGTGCGCTAACCTTGTGTCAAAACGCCAAAAACTCCACAAGCAATACCGCAAATGCTAGAATTTGGATTTTTGGGTTTCACGCAAAGTAAGAGTTTGTCATACTTAGCGTAAGTAAAATACCTCGCACAAAGAGCGAAAGAATGAAAGGAGAGTAAAATAAATTCTAGGTTCTTGTCATTGCGAGCGTTGCAACGCAACGCGTGGCAATCTAGAATGTGCAACAAAAAGGAGCAATCAAATGCGCAAGGCGAAAGTCAAAGAACAATAAATGCGCGAAGTATTTTTGAGATAAAATCGTGGTTTTGAAGTGCGAAGCGAGGGAGTTACCTTAGAGGGTAATGACCGAAGCTGAGTGCGCACAATCCACGATTTTAGCCAAAAAGACAAGCGCAACCAAAAACTAACTAAGGAGCAAAAATGGTAAAAGAAGTTAAGAACCTCAAGCAGTTTTCCAAATCTGCCGAAAAATTTGAAGGAGCGCATATCCTCTGTCCGGGGTGCGCACACGGCATCATTATCCGCGAAGTGCTAAACGCAGTCGATGGACCTTTGGTAATCGGCAACTCCACAGGCTGCCTAGAAGTCTCAACCGCCGTGTATCCGCACACTAGCTGGGATGTGCCGTGGATTCATATAGGGTTTGAAAACGGAAGCACCGCAGCCGCAGGAGCGGAGACGATGTATCGTGCTTTGGCAAAAAAGGGCAAATATCAGGGCGAGAAGCCCAAATTTGTCGCATTTGGTGGCGATGGGAGCACTTATGACATTGGATTTCAGTTTATCAGCGGGTGCTTTGAGCGCGGGCACGATATGACTTATATCTGCTTGGATAACGAAGTGTATGCAAACACAGGCGGGCAGAGGTCAAGCTCCACGCCCATTGGCTCTAGCACGACTACCACGCCTGCGGGAAGCACGAGCTATGGCAAAAAGGAGCGCAAAAAGGACATTCTCTTTGTGATGGCAGCGCACGGAAGCCCCTATGTCGCGCAAGTCGCGCCAAACAAATGGAAAGATATGAATAAGAAAATCAAGCAAGCGATTGATACGGAGGGACCGACATTTATCAACGCGATGAGTGCTTGCACGACAGAGTGGAAGTTTGAATCACACAAAACCATTGATACTTCGGATTTGGCGGTGGATAGCCTTGTGTTTCCGCTGTTTGAAATCATCGGCGGGCGCGAAGTGCGTATCACTTATCGCCCCAAAAATGTGATTCCCGTGCGGGATTATTTGGCAGCGCAGGGGCGATTTAAGCACCTCTTTAAAAAAGAAAATGAGCATATTATCGAGCTATTCCAAAAAGAAGTAGATGAGCGGTGGGAGCACCTCCAGCGACTAGAAGAGGCAAATAATATCGTGCTAGGCGAGCGGGGACAATAGGGTTGTTAAGCTTTTAGGTTTGTTTATCAGCATAGTAGGCAAGAACTTTTGAGAGTTGTTCTTGCTCTATGTGTCGCATATAATTTTCCATAAATTCATAATGTGGATTGCCATTTGAATCGATGGGCAATTTTATTATTTGCCTTGATAATCTTTCCAAAAATGCCTTATGTCCAAAAGCATATTTTATAGCATTACTTTTTATAATTTTTGCCATAAACAAACCATTAAATTTATTAAGTTTATCGTTGCCAAAAATAGTAATTTCATCGCTTGCAGTAAATTTACCCTCTATAAAATACGCATCGCAAAAGGTGCTTATAATGAGTTTGTCGCTTTCTATAAAAAGTGGATTTGCTATCATATCAGTTAAGCCGTTATTTTCTTTACTCGCAGAATAATAAGGGATATTACCTTTGATTCTATCTCGTTCTATTAGTCTTTTACCTCGTTTTATCGTGGTAAAAATCTCACCCAAAACAAATTCTTTCCATTGAATTGTGTTTATGTCAAATTTTAGTGGTGTTGATTGTGCTAGTTTTGATTTAATGCTGTTGATTTGAGTTTGGATTTCATTTTGCTCGATTTGTCGCATAAACGATTCCATAAATTCGTAGTTTGGTTGCCCTTGTGAGTTTATGGGTAATAGAATGTATTGTCTTTTCATTCTTTGCTCGTTAAATTTATAGCCATACCCATATTTTAATTTTTGTTTAAGAATGATGGCTTTTAAGAAAAGAAACACATATTTATTGCCTTTTGTATGTTTTAGGTGAAATCTTTTTACATCATCCGAAAATATACATTCATAGTTATGATAAAAGCATTCACAAACGCTACCATTATAATTTACACCTAAAACATTACTATCAAGTGAATTATTAGTGTTAGACACAAAATTTGTAATTCCATTGTTAGAATCTGTTGAACCTATAAACGGCATTTTACCTTGTTGCATATCGTTTTTGATAAGCCGTTTGCCCGATAAAATTGTAAAAATATCTTCAATAAAAAACTCTTTCCATTTAAAACAATTTAAATTCTCACTCATCATCTTGCTCCGATTCAAGCCCAAAAAGATAGCCCCTGCCGTGTGTTATCATATTAAATTCAAAGGTTAAAATAATCCGCCATAGTTTTTTCAAAGTCCTCTTTTGTGGGAATCTCATCGTTAAAATAATAAAAACTATGTAGCCACTCATCATCTGCTTGTATGGTAGTTTTGACGCAAAATTTTGATTCGGCTTCCATTTTGTCAAACCACACATTAAGCAAATGCGCCTTTTTATCTTTGGCATTTATCGTTTGCACTAGCCCTCTGTGCTTTTGCACTTCAAAGCCGTCATTTTCAAAATTTATAAATTTGCAAATTTTATCTTTTGGGTGTGGATTGTGTGCTTTAAATACGGCTATGCAAGGATTTGTGCCTACGCCGTAGAATGTGTTTTTGTTTAGCGTGATGACACCTTCTAGGCTGTGGTGTTTAAGGATATTTTCTTTAATCGCTTTTTCGGCTTTGTTTTTACCTGTAAGCGCACTTTGTGGGATAATGACAATGCAACGGGCATTTTTTGCTAGGCTATCTAATAAATGCTCGACAAAGGCGATTTCATAAAGGTTTGGATTATCTTTGCTACCTTGCGAATAGGGCGGATTTAGCATTCCTACACTCGCACAAATATCTTTTTGCAAGTCGCTTGGATTTTGCTTTAAAAAATCTTTGTTTTCAAGGTTGCTTTTGCCATCCCCTCGCAAAATCATATTTGTCGTGGCGATAGAAAACATATCAGGCTTTTCCTCAATACCAAAAAGTTGATTTTGCTTGATGGAGCTTCGTTTGGTTTCATCATTTGGGATTTGATTTAGCATAGTATTCATAGCAGCGATTAAAAACCCAGCCGTGCCACAGCAGGGGTCAAACACCACATCATCGGGGCGCAAGTTTGCTAAATCACAAAATAACTCACAAATATGTCTAGGCGTAAGCACGATTCCCAAAGTCTGCCCATCTCCACCTGAATAGCTCATAAATTCACTATAAAATCTACCTAAAATATCCTCACTTGAATATGTATAACCAAAACTTTTATAAATATGCTTGTTAAGAAACTCTGCGTAATATTTCAGCGGTGTTTTGCCTAAAGTGGCGTTGATTTCATTTATCTTTGGCGTGTCTTTGATGATAGAAAATTGCGCTAGAAGTTTGTCTTTTTTCACTTCGGGGCGGACATTTGCGCGTTTGAGATTGTCGCTTATTGCTTTGTAGATTTTCTCGCCATCAGTCGCGCTTGAATCGCCGTTTAGATTTTCAATGCTGAAATTTTTATGCTTAATTTCCTCTAATGCTAACAAAATGCCAGAAACCACAATGGGCTTTTCGGTATCGCGCAAATTGCCATAATTTCGCAAATCCTCGTGCAAAATACTTGCGTCTTTTAAAATCTGTTCGGTGCTTTTTTCAAAGTCTGTTTTTTCATTTAAAATCTCTTTGGTGTAATACTCATCGATATTTGCCTCGCTAAAAACAATAAAATCCTCGATTTCTTTAAGTGCTGTTACGAAACCTCGCTCACTGACAAAATAAGGATTTATTTTGTGGTGCTTCTCATCGCCACTTACGGCAATAGCTATGATTTTGGTGTAATTTGTGTGTTTAGCTAAATGTTTAGCGTAGTGAATCGCGCCATTTACAGCATAATCCATAACGCTTTGGGGATTTTCTAAATCTATGCAGTCATTAGAATCTAGCTTAATGTGCTTGTCTATGTCTGCTTTATCCTCAATGACAAGCAAAAAATCCTTGACAACGGCGATAAATTCAGGGAATCCAACATTGCCCGTGCCTTTTTTGCTCGCGCTTTTTAATGCCTTATCAATCTCTTTAATGCTAGAACCTTGCGGGTCTGCGTGAATCCCTGCACTTTGCAAGAGCGAATACACCCAAAAATCTGTTTTTACTTCTTTTTTAGCCATTGGTTTCGTCCTTTTTATAATGTTGATTTAGCTAGATTTTATAGCTAATGGCAAATACTTGTGCAAAACTAGAATCAACGAAAATCTAAAAAATACAAAAACTATGCTTCACTTAAAAAAGGCTTTAATTTTATAACACTTAAATTAAAACAACAAGACTTCCATAAAAATCTTGTTAAAAATGATAAGAGAAAATCTGCTTTAAGTTTAATTGAGCCAAAAAGTATTAAATGAAAAAGGGCTATAATAAAAGCAGGCAAAATCACATTTGACAAACATTTTACAAAGCAAAAAAGCATTGACATTGCAAAATCTGCTAAAATCTCATACTCCAAATCCGCGCAAGGACACAGATGCAACGCCCTACCCCACAACAAAGCCCTACCCCACAACAAAACCACAACCAACAGCAACGCCCTACCACACAACAAAGCCCAAATAACCAAACCTTACAAAGCAAAGATTGCGCTAGTAACACAAAAAACAATATAAAAACCATAATTTCCCTGCCTTTTAGCAAGACGCTAGCCCCCAAACTAAACTACATAACCTCCGTGCGCAACAACAAACGCGTATCTAGGCAATCAAATCAGCAAGAAGCCCAAAATCTATCCCAAACCAAAATCCAAAACAACCAAAATCCACCAAATCCACCAAATATTCCAAAAAACCAAAATCCAAACAAAGAAGCCAAAAAAGAACAAAAAGTGCTAAAAATCTCTATGTTTAGCTCGGCTTTTTTGGCGATTTTTGGGATTGGCTTTGGGGTGGCTGTAGGCTCGCTATCCATCGCATTTGATGGCTTTATCTCGCTTATTAGCGTGGGGCTTGGTGCGCTAAGCGTGATAACTTCGCGCTATATTTACAAAGAAGATGATGATGTGTTTCAATACGGCTATGTGCGATTTGAGCCTATGGTAAATCTTTTTAAATCATTAGTGCTAGTTTTTGTGTGTGTCTATGCGTTTATAAACGCCCTTAGTAGCCTGCTAAGTGGCGGATATGAGGTGTATCTAGGCGGTGCGGCGATATATAGTATGTGTGCGTTTATGTTTTGTTTTGTGCTTTTTATCTACACGCTTCGTGCGTCCAAAGCCCTAGAATCTGATTTAATCAAAGTGGATAATATCGAGTGGAAAATCGACTGCGTGCTGTATCTAGGCGGGATTGTGGCATTTGGCGTGATTTATGTGGTATTGAGCGGTGGGGGTAGCGAGGCAAACACGCTAGATTCTGGCACATTATCAAAAAGCACAAACGCCCTAGCAAGATATATCGACCCCGCGCTTTTGTGCGTGCTTTCATCGCTACTTTGCATAAGCCCTGCCAAAATCGCCATAGCGAATTTTAAGGATTTGATAATGGTAGCCCCAAAAGAGCTAGATGAAAAAATCACGCACATAATGGAGGAAATAAGCCAAAAATACGGCTTTAGGGACTATGACACGCACACGGCAAAATCTGGGCGGTTTTTTATGGTGGAGATAAATATTTTGGTGCGCGGGGATTATGCGGGGAAGGTGGCGGATTTGGACACTATCCGTGAGGAAATCCAAAACGCAATCGCCATACCAAGCTATAAAATCTGGCTATCAGTGAGCTGGACAACTAATCCACAATGGCTATGAATATATTTGATTTTATAAAGATTTTTTGCTTTTGAAAGATTTTAGATTGATTTGATAATGTGGGGTTTTTTGGATTTTGTTTTGATTTTTTTCACTTTGATTTTGTCTTATTTGATTTTGTCTTGCGTTTGATTTTGCTTTCTTTGTTTTTGTCTTGTTTTTTGATTTTGCTCGCTTTGCAAATTCGCAAAATCAAAGCAAAATCTTGCTAGGCTTATTTGGTTTTTTGAAAATGCGCTAACATTATCTTATATTGCCATTTTACAAAATCAAACACAAATAGACTTTATTAAGACAAAACAATAAAGCAAACATTAAACAAAAATACTTTATAATTTGGGCTTGTTTTGCAAAGCCAAAACTCGCATTTTTACAAAATAAATTCTAGCATTTGCGGTGTTGCTTGCGTAGCTTTTGATAGATTTTGGGGGTGAGCTAGACTTCAAAAAGTCTGCGAGCCATCAAAATCTATCAAATCTGCACAATGAATACCCAAAGGCGAATTTTTAGGTTCTGTAGCTCAGCTGGTAGAGCACTACCTTGACATGGTAGGGGTCGTTGGTTCAAGTCCAATCAGAGCCACCATTACTTCATTTATGCTTCTAAACTCTGCAATCAAACAAGGCACACCAATGCAAGACATTCCAAACACACAGGCAACGCAATCAAACACAACGCAAACAACAATAACAACACGCGCACAAGCAACGCCCCAAACTTTGACAACCCCACAAACCCCGCTTGTCTCTATCATTATCCCCATTTATAATGTCGCGCCCTATCTCAAAGAATGTCTAGATTCTATCATAAGCCAAAGCTATGAGAATCTAGATATTATTTTGGTTGATGATGGCAGCAGTGATGAGAGTTTAGACATTGCGCTAGATTTTGCTAGGCAAGATAAGCGGATTTTTGTGATAAGCAAGCCAAATGGCGGGCTAAGTTCGGCGCGAAACTTTGGGCTTGAGTGTATCAAAGGCTCTGCGTTGCGAGGGTTTTTTGAAAGCTCAAACAAATCGTCATTGCGAGCGAATGAAATGAGCGTGGCAATCCAAGATTTACAAACGCTAAATGTGGATTGCCACGATTCTAGCCTTTTTAACAAAAGCCTAGAATCTCGCAATGACATAAAAATTCAATCCCTCGCTCAAACCCACACATTTACCAAAACCTACAAAACCATCACAAAGCAAGAAATAGACGCGCATTTCACCCAAATCGCGCCAAATTTTATAAAAAGCGATTTGGAGCGTATCAATGATTTTATCACCCAAGAGTTGCCAAAAGACGCGCTTATTCACTTCGTGGATAGCGATGATACTATCACAAATGATTGCATACAAAAATGCGTGGCAAGACTGCTTAAATGGGATTTAGACATTGCGGTGCATAATTGGCTAGAATATGATGACACCACCAAGCAATCCACAAAAGGCGCGTATCTCTCCAATCTCAAACAAAATGAATACAACACAGGCTTAGAGCTACTCACACAAAACAAAATCTATGATTTTTATTTCTCGCCACAAGGGCTGTTTAGAGCGGAGATTTTAAACCGCTATGCCTTGCGCTACACAGAGGGCATCTACCACGAAGACCACGACTTTGGGACATTGCTATTTTGCCTAGCTTGTAAAGTCGCTTATGCAAATGAGGGGTTGTACATCTATCGCAAGCGCGCCACTTCTATCATCAATGTCCAAAAGCAAGCTGCTTTCCCCGCACAAATCCCTAGCTTTTTAGAGCCGTTGCGTGGGGATTTTAGCGATTATAAGTCATTGCGAGAGTATTTTAGGGCGTATTGCTTTGTGCGGCTAGGCTTTATCATTTGGGAGTTTTATGAGGCGCAGCTATCGCAAAATGGCGGGCAAAAGTTAGATTTTAGCGCGAAATATGAGAGGTTTTTTAGTAGCGTGATTTTGGGCTATGCGATGAAAGTCTTTAAAACCCCGCTCTCAAAAGATACACTAGGGATACAATCAATGCTTGCAACGCTTAAATTCCCTAAAATCTCGGTGTGGTGGCATTTTGTCAAAGATTTGCACCGCCAGCCAAAAAAGCTACGATATATTAGAAATATGCGATATTTTAGGTAGATTTTATCACGCTAGATTTTGCTATGCTAGATATTTTATCGCACTAGATTTTGAAACTTGCAATCTTTGCTTTTAATTGCAAATTTTAATCGCCAAGCATATCCACTTCCCAAAAAAAATCTATCCAATCCACATTTTCTCGCACAAAAAAATCAGCCCTCACGCCTGCATTTGGCTTTTGGAAAATCACCGCGCTTCTAAAATCTTTGGCATTGTGCGGATATGCGCTACGCAAAGATTGCATTACCGCGCTTAGACTGCGTCCGCTATCGACTATCTCATCGATGATTAGCACGCGATTTTCTTTTATGTGTGGGATTTGCCCTAGTGTGAGGGAAGTGCTAGATTTTCTATCCGTGTAGGAAGTGGCGTTTATGGTGTAGATTGACTCTGCGCGTAGATTCCATTTGAGAGAGAGAAAATGGCTCATACACATTCCGCCCCGTGCGATACATACGATAGCGTTAGGCACGCCAAAATCTGCCTCTATAAGCCCGCTTAGGATTTTCATATCGCGCAAAAAATCCGCGTATGGATAATATATGATTTTCTTAGATTCCACCTTACTAAAATCCTTAGATAAAATCCTTAATCAAAATACCAAAATCTATGAACATCTATCGTGCGTAAAATTCGCTCAAAAACGCAGCATTTCCCGCGCCATCAAATTTTCGTAGCCCAAGCCTATCTAGGGATATTTCTAGTGCATTTACCACCCAAGAAGCCTCATAGATTTCAATAAGCCCCATATGGTTTATGCGAAAAATCTGCTCTTTTATACTATCTTGCCCAGCCGCGACATTTACGCCTAGTTTTTTTAGCTCTGCGCGGATTTGCACAGCGTTTTCCCTCTCCAATACCGCGCTCATAGCAAGCGCAGGGGATTTTGGATAGAGGGCTAGCCCTAGTGCTTTTATCGCGGCGCGAGTAGATAGGCTTAGCTTTTTTGTATGCGCATAGATAGATTCTATGCCTGCTTGCAGGGCGTTTGTGTCCCATTGACTAGATTTGTTTTGTCCCAAAATCTCTTTGCCTAAAATCGTTGCCCCCATTGATTCTACGATTTCAAAATATTTCACAAGCCCTTGCGTGATAGTCGTAGGCGCAGTCCAAGCAGTCGTGTTTTTGCGCTGATTTTTTAGCTCTATGGCGAGATTGAAATAAAGCCCGATATTGCGCTCCTCTACGCGCTTTATCGCTGCGTTTGATAGCCCTATGATACTCATCGCAGGGGGTAGCATAAACGCCTTTTGACTTCCGCCGATAAGCGCGTCTATGTGCGTAGTGTCGATTTTTTCTACGCCCATAGCGGTAATCCCATCGGCGATTATCATTATATTTGGGTTGTAGTCTTTGATAGATTTTGCGATAGATTCTACGCCTAAGCGCAATCCCCCCGCTGATTCGCACACTTGCAAAGCAATCGCATCGATACTAGAATCCGCCTTTATCGCTTCTAATACCTCATCTACGCTTACAGGCGTGTCCCATTCGTGCTTTATCTCTTTGTAGGCTACATTGTGCGCTTTAGCGATTTTGCCCCATCTCTCGCCAAATTTACCACAATTTATACTCAAAATCTTTGAAGTGGTAAGGCTTAGCAAGCACGCTTCCATAGCGCCCGTGCCACTGCTAGCAAGAAGCAGGACTTCGGGCATTTCTAGCATTATTTTTAGTGCGGATTTTGCTTTGGCAAAAATGGCTTCAAACTCTTTGGTGCGGTGATGGAGCGTGGGGGTAGCCATAGCTTGGCGGATAGATTCTGGGATAGGGGTGGGACCGGGCGTAAAAAGTAGCATTTTAGATTCTCCTTTTGTGTGGTTTTGAGTATGATTTTGTGCTGTTTTGTTGCATTTGTAGGGGTTTGTAGCGATTTATCGCGCTTTTGTGTCATTATCTTTGTGGTATGGATTTTGCAAAAAGCGATTATACAATTTTTCGCATTATTTATGTCTAAATCAAACCTGCTTTATGCGTGATTTATAAAATTTTTGCTACAATATCGCTCGCCTTTTTTTAGATTTTGCGTATTTTGCGTTTATTTGGCGTGTGGATTTTTTGATTACGCTTTTTGTTTGTCTTGTTTTTTTGCTTTTTTTAGATTTGGATTTTGGAGGTGTAGCTCAGTTGGTAGAGCAACTGACTCTTAATCAGTGGGTCCAGAGTTCGAGCCTCTGCACCTCCACCATTTTTATTTTTTGTAGTTTTTTAGATTTTACTTCTTGTTTGCTTCCTTATTTAGATTTTAATTTAGATTTTACTTTTTTGGTTATTTTTCTTAGTAGTTTTATTTATGAGTCGCAAAAGATTTATAAGGATTTTATTTCATATTAGGATTTTGCTATGACTTTGTTTTATTTTTTGATTAGTTTTTTGGGTAGCAAGGGTGGAATCCCACAAGAAATCTATGATAGAGATTGCCAAAATAATAAAGATTTGGGTGAAATGATATTTAATGCAAGGCATAATTTAAGTTTGTGGGATTATATATTCAAAATTTTTGTGTTGATATTTTGTGGATTCTTTGCACTTGGTTCTTTTTATGCTGGTATAGAGCGGGACGAAATAGGATATTACATATTGATTGGGATATGTTTTGGCTTGCCTTGCGTAAATAGTTTGTATGATTTGATTTATCTACGCAAAAATCGCTTTTTTGTAACGGATAAAGGTATAGGATTTGAGCGGAGGCATTTTTTCACAATGCAAAGGATATTTTTCTACTTTGGCGAAGTAGGATTTTGCGAGAATTTTCCGTATTTTGCGTATAGAAAGGTTACAACTGCACCTGATATTTATATGCTATTTCCGCTAAAAACGCGTGTGGAGAAGCGATGGAGCGGACTGCAAATCAAAAGCGATTTTAAGATAGAAGTGCCTGTTTTAAACGCGCTAGGCGCATACATCTCGCCAAAGATTTACAATAAAATAAGCGAAAAGATTTACTTAAAAGAATACATTTTAGAGCAAACCAAAAAGGCGGTAGATTTAGGCGATTTGGACTTGCAGGGCGTAGAAGTCAAATGCCTTTACATAAACAACGGATTGCCCTATGCAATCTTTGGCGAAGTGGGCAAATCACAGAACAAAGAGCGTGAATCTAGCGATGATTCAAAGGATTTACGCGAATCGTATAGGGAGCAAATGTGATGTTAAATCGTGGCATTATAGTCGCGCTACTTGCGCTAAGTCAAGGCTTTTTGTGGATATATGGTGGGGTTATGTCGGGGTATATCGATAAATGCTTTGAAAATCAAACAGATTCGTGCAATGTGGTGCTAAAATGGCTAATTTTGCCTAGCGAAAATTGGTGCAATGCGCTTTTATGTCGTCCATTCGGTTGCAATGCGGAACTATGTCGCTCCATAGGCACTCTTTATGAGAAATCTAGGGATATGCAAAAAATGATTGGCTACTACAAAAAGGCGACAGATTCGGGCGATTATATCGCTCCACACGCACTTGGCATATATTATTACAAAAATGCGGATTTGGCAAACTCTACAAAATATTTGCAAATCGCTTGTGAAAATCCCAAAGCGATAAAAGAAAAAGCCCTAAACTCTGACTCTTGCTACAATCTTAGCGTTGCATTTTTTAAAAGCAAGGATTATGAAAACGCCCTGCATTACGCAAAAATCGCGTGTGATTTGAATGGGGCTAAGGCTTGTTATAATGCTGGTTCGCTAATAAAATCAGGGAAAGGCACACAAAAAAATCTCACAAAAGGATATGAATTTCACAAAAAAGCCTGTGAGATTGAGCCAAATCTTAAAGTGTGCGAAAAATATCAGCAAAAATAAGGCGTGATTCGCACGAATCAAAAATGTAAATTTTGATTCAAACATTGCGAATCTAGTGGTGATTTGCCATAGATTCACACGATTTACGCAAATCTAAAACCCTCGCAAATCAGAAAGCAGATTTCGCCATTGCAATTCTTGCAAACGCTCAAAATGCCCATTTTTGCCTTTGATAAAAACTTTGATTTTTTCAAAATACATATCCCCAAAAAAATACGATGACCCATCATTATACATACCATTTTTCTTTTTATAATAAGGCTTTATGCGCCAAAACCGCTTTAAATTCGCCTCATTTATAGAGATTTCAAAGCTCACAGTTATAGACAAAATTTTATCAGGCAAGTCTAAAATCTCATCACGAAAAGTAAAGCTCTCTCCACTCGTATAGCAAACACGGCTTGCTTTTAAAAAATCCTTAAATTTGCCATTATTGCCCTTGCCACTTGTCTGTGCTATGTCCGTGTAAATGTCCTCTTTGATTGTATAGAGTGTCCCGCCAAATTTCTTCTTGTTGATATATTTCCATTTGACATAATCCTCAAGAAAGCCATCGATATAGCCATAGTCCTCAATATAGCCCTCGCATTTATACGCCTTGCCATTTGATAAAATTTGCGGGGCTTTGGCTAAATTTGCCACAATTTCATCATCTTTTTCTTTTTCGCTTTGGGCGGTAAATTCATTGTATTTTTCGACAAACTCGCCCATTTTTGGTGCGCCATAATCTATGGCGTAGCGTTGTGCCATTTCGACATATCCTCTCGGGTCGCCCGGACATTTGCTCGTAAAAGGCACAAAATGAAAGCCCCCGCAAATGCTATCATAGCCTTTTTCAAAGAGTTTATCATACTGCGTTTGCAAACTCTCATACTCATCGCCAAAATGCGCTTTGAGTTTATCCTCACGCCTTTGCTCTACATTTGGCACATCGCGTGCTTGCGCCCTTTTTTTAGCTACGGCATTCATCTCATCATAGAGTTTTGGCTCGATTACATATTCGCCGTTGTAGGCATAGGCAAGGGTTTTTAGCTCTTTAAATTCGGCGGTTTGATTTAGTGTTGAGTTTGCCAAAAAATCACTACACGCGCTAAATACAAACACACACAACACAAAAGCCATCATTGTCAATGCTTTTTTCATTTATCTGCCTTAACTTTATGGATTATAAAGCAAAATTGTAGCAAATTTTGACTAAACACGCGAATCTAGTGGCGATTCACAGGATTTGCGTGAATCTAAAAAGTAAATTTTGATTCAAACTATCGCAAATCTAATGCGAATCCGTGTTTTTTAGATTCACGCAAATCCACGCAAATCAAATCCCCGCGAATCTAAAAAAAACTAAAAAGCAAGATTTGCTATAATCGCAATTTTAATTTATCACAAAGGAAAATCTATGGATTTCAAAAACGCGTTGCAATCATTGAATAATTTTGGCGATAGCTCACATTTAGATTTTAGCACGGGGCAGAAAATCTGTCGGTGGGTGGCGTTTGCGTTGCTAATCGTGCATTATTTTTTCTTTCGCATTGTGTTGGAGGGATTAACGCCGACATTTTGGTTAAGCGGGACGGGCATAGTCGCAATCGTGCTATCTGTGCGTTTAAGGACTTATCGTGTGGGCGTGTTTTTCGCGTATTTGCTATTTATCATCGTATCGGTGCTGTTTATAATGCTATTTTGCGGACAATTTGACCCCAAAGTCTATGAAGAACTAGCCAAAATAGCAAACAAAGAGGGGCTTACCATAGATGAAGTCGCTTCAAAGACAATCGCTGGTGGTGTCGTGCTTTGCGTTGTGAGTGTCGTTTGTATCGGGCTACTTTTTGTCAAAAAATGGGAAAACAAAATCCCAAGTATATTTTTAGGATTTTTGCTCATCGTGCCTATCGTAGCTCGCATATTTGGATAGGATTTCGCGCTCAATCTAGTGCGCGAATCTAAAAAAATCTAAAAAGCAAAATTCGCTATAATCGCAATTTTAATGAGGGGGATAATTTATATGAAAAATAACCTTGCACTATTCATTGTTTTGTCGTTTTGTGGAATCTTACAAGCAGATTCATTTAAACATAAAGCA
>NZ_JBSIUU010000027.1:0-28573 GCF_053654535.1 Helicobacter sp. T3_23-1056
CTACCAAATGCCAAAGACACAAGCAAAGCAATCTATGGCGTGATTCATAGCTCACAAGTGGGATTTGAATGTGGTGAGTAAGATTTTAACAAAACATTAAAGAGTTATAATCTAAAATCCAAAAGCGCGAAAATTAAGCGGTTTTAGATAAGATTCACGCGAATCTAAAAAAAATATTAAGGTAGTGAAAAATGAAAAAACTAATAATTTTATGCCTACTATGCTTTGCACCAAGCAATGCCTTTATAGAAACCTTGCCATCACAAGAGGAAATAGAATCTAAACCATTGCTTTATAGCCCAAATACCACGCAAATAAACGGCGAAACATTATTCTTTAACGATTTGCGACAAAATCCCACATTGCCCAAAGGGCTAAAACCGCTTGTATTGACAAAAAGCACAAAGGATTTTACAAATAGCCAAAAACAAGGCGCAAATACATATCATCGCTTTGAGGGGGATTTGGAGGTTAGAGGCGTTTTGCAATATGCTATGAGTGCGGATTATAGCGGATTTTATCAAGAGTGGATTTTGTTTTTTGATGAGCCTTATTATATGCAAAATCTCATTCCCAAAAATAAGCCATATCCAAGCAAAACAGACATTTTCCCATATAGCGCGTATATGAGTATCAAAAATCATCAACTACCAAAAGAACTTTATGATTTGGCTAGTAAAAATCCTTTGTCTATCATCGGTGTGCGTGTGAGTGCGAGGCTAAAAACATTAGATATTACCACAGGCGATGGCGATGAGTGGAGATTTTTTGGAGAGATACAAAATTTACAACCCATAGGCAAAACATTTGTCAAATATCCTAATAGATTAGAATTGTATGTTTTAGGTGCGAATGGGGAGGCGATTTTGGCTTATGCCTCCAAAGATTCTTATGTCAATCTACGCGAATCGCCAAATGGGAAGATTCTCTATGCGATACAAAAAAATGATATGCCTAGCAATGTTTGTGAATATGCAAAATACAAAACAAACAAAGGAGTAATTATATTTTTAGGCAAAGATTCTGCCAATCCCAAATGGTATAAAATCGCCTATATCCCACCAAATGCCAAAGACACAAGCAAAGCAATCTATGGCGTGATTCATAACTCACAAGTGGGATTTGAATGTGGTGAATGATTTAAAGTTAGAATCTCAATCCAAAAGCACGAAAATTAAGCGATTTTAGATAAGATTCACGCGAATCTAGTGAAAGTCTAAAAATGGAGTGAAACAATGAAAAAATCAGTATTTGCATTACTTGTATTGTTTAATTTCTCATATAGTGAAACGGGCAGATTCTATGGCGATGACATTTCTAACTACAAAGGAGATTATTATAATGATGAAACATTTTGGGGTAAAATATTTGTAGAAAATCCCGCTCGCTGTGATGATGAAAAAGCTGGCGGAGAATACCTTAAATTTAGCGATGCAAAAGAAAGGATTTTACATTATTATGAGCATACTTATAAAATATTTGATTTATGGAGCGAAGATGCGTATGGCGGAAGACAGATTGTATTACTGACGATAGATATAAAAAAATATAAACATGGCGATGATTTAGAGTATATTAAACACCAAATGATTGATGAACGCATAGGGTTATTTATCAATAAAGATGGGAAAATAACAATATCTACCATAAATGATAATACGCTAGATGTCGGCGATACCCCAACATATCTGTATGTTTGTCCCACTAAATAAAATAACCATAAGGACAAGTATGAGCAAAAATTTATCTTGCGCTTCACAAGCCTTTTGTAGTCCCAAATCACAAGCCATTTTAGGCAATGTTTTATCATTGCGACATTGCGATTCTAGCTTTACTATTTCATCACTTGTTTTGCCCGTGTATGCGCCCTTTTGCGTGGCGTCATCGTTGATATTGTCCGCAGACGCAAATATTGCAAAACCTATGAAACCTATGAATCCTAAAGTTGCGAATCCTTAAAAAATACAAAACCCAAAATCAAAGAGTTCTTATTTTGCAAAATTTACGCCCTTTTTTTGCTCGTAGCGATAAGCTCGCTTCTTAGCCACCTACACATTAAACCGAAAGTGCATTATGTCGCCATCTTGCACGACATAGTCCTTGCCCTCGCTTCGCATTGCGCCCGCTTCTTTTGCCTTTGCCTCGCCTCCGTATTTGATAAAATCATCATAGCTAATCGTCTCCGCACGGATAAAGCCTTTTTCAAAGTCGTTGTGGATTACTCCTGCGGCTTGCGGGGCTTTGCTCCCACGCGCTATCGTCCAAGAGCGCACTTCTTGCACGCCTGCGGTGAAGTAGCTAATAAGCCCAAGTTTTTTAAAGCCTAAGCGGATAATCTGCTCTAGCCCAGATTCTCCCACGCCTAGCTCGCGTAAAAACTCTGCCCTCTCTTCCTCGCTTAAACCCACCATTTCCTCTTCGATTTTGGCGCATAGCTTTATCGTTTCAAATCCCTGCTTTGCGCCATATTCGCGCACTTTTTTCACATATTCATTCTCACTTGCTAGCTCGCCCTCACTCACATTTGCACCATAAATCACCTCTTTGGCACTTAAAAACCTTAGCTCTTTATTTAAAATCTCATATTCTTTGCTCGCAGATTCTGCGAAACTTCTCGCAGGATTATTTCCTTCCAAATGCGCTAGCAACGCCCTTGCACATTCTAAAATCTTGCCCGCGTCTTTGCTTGCCTTTGCCTCGCGCTCTAGCTTGCCAATTCGCTTTAGCAAGGTGGCAATGTCGGCTAAAATTAGCTCTAGCTCGATGATTTCTATATCGCCTAGCGGGTCGATACGATTTTCAATATGCGTAATGTCAGAATCTTCAAAACACCGCACGATGTGCAAAATCATATCCGCTTCTTTAATGTTTGCCAAAAATTGATTGCCAAGCCCCTCGCCCTTGCTCGCCCCGCGCACAAGCCCCGCAATATCGACAAACTCGATTTGAGAATGCAAAATCCGCTGTGGATTTACGATTTTTGCTAGCTCGTTTAGTCGCGTATCAGGCACTTCGACAATGGCTTTGTTTGGCTCAATCGTGCAAAATGGATAGTTCGCGCTTTGGGCGTTTTGCGCTTTTGTCAGGGCGTTAAAGGTGGTGGATTTGCCGACATTTGGCAAGCCCACTATGCCGATAGATAATCCCATTTTGCGCCCTTATTTGGATTTTTTGGGAGGGGTTTTTGGCTGCTTTGATAGGGGCTTAACTTGCTTAGAGTTGCGCGCAGGCGATTTTTGCTTAGAATCTCGCGCGTAATTATCTAAGATAAATTCCACTCCCATTCGCACGCCAGCCCCGCTCGCGCCATAGGGGTTTATATCCCATTCTTTCTCTACAAACGCAGGTCCTGCAATGTCAATGTGAAGCCATTTGTCCTTATACTCATCGCGGATAAATTCGCCCAAAAACATTCCCGCGCTTATCGCACCGCCATAGCGCGAAGAGGCTGCGTTGCTGACATCGGCGATTTTGGATTCTATGAGTTTGCCTATGTGGCGGTTAAATGGCAGGCATGCGACTAGCTCACCACTTTTTAGCGCGGATTTTTCAAACGCCTCTTTGAGATTCTCATTATAGCCCATTATCCCGCTTGTGTATTCGCCTAGCCCCACTACGCACGCGCCTGTGAGCGTGGCAAAATCAATCAGCACATCAGGGGCTAAATCTTGGGCGTAAGAGAGGCAATCAGCAAGGACTAATCGCCCCTCTGCGTCCGTGTTTTTGACTTCGATAGTTACGCCCTCGCGTGAGAATAGCACATCATCGGGCTTGTAGGCATTGCCACCTATCATATTTTCAGCCGCCCCCAAAATCGCTTCTACTTGCACTTGTGCGTTTAGCTGGGCTAGGACATTTATGATTCCTAGCACGGCGCACGCCCCGCTTTTATCGGCTTTCATCGTTGTCATATAGTCTGCTGGCTTTAGGCTAAGCCCTCCGCTATCATAGGTTAGCCCCTTTCCTACAAGGACGATTTTTGGAAGTTTTGTTGCGTTTTTGGTAGAATCTTTTGGCGTGTAGCTTAGGTGGATAAGTCGCGGGGGTTTATCCGAAGCGCGAGCGACTGCCAAAAACGCCTCCATTTTTTCTTTTTTCAAGTAGTCTTGTGTTAGGATTTTGCATTTGATTTTTGCTTTTGTGGCGATTTCTTGGGATTTGTCGGCTAGATATTTGGGGGTGGCTGTTTGTGGAGGTGTGTTTATCAAATCACGCACAAAGTTTATGGTTTCTGCCAAAATCTTAGCTTTTTTAGATTCTGCTAATGCGTGATTTATGGCGATTTTCTCGCCACTAAAACACTCATTAGAGACAAAAAGCGTTTTTAAGATATTGTCTTTTTTGCTTTTTTTGTATTGATTAAAGCTATATCCGCCAAGCAACGCACCTAGCACAAAATCCACTCTTTCTTTGTCGCCATAAAAGCCGATTTTGGCACTGCTAAAAGGATAGTTTTTTAGTGCGCGCATAGCAGTCGCGCCCGCTTCGCGCAAGCTATCTTGGCAGATTTTGCCATTTTTTTTGGTGGTGATTGGGATATATAGCGTTTTTTCCTCTTGCAAAAAAAACGGCGAATCGCCCTTGTATCCAAAAGATTCTAGGGCTTTTGCGTTTATCCATTTGTGTTTTGGGATTTTTGGTTGATTAGATTTTGTGGTGCTAGAATCGCTAGATTCTTTTGGCACAAGCACGATAGAGGCTTGCGCATTGTTGATTTTTAAAAACTCTTTGTCGATAAATTCGACATTTGGCATTTGGTTTGTCATTGTTGCTCCTTTGTTAGATTTTGGGTGTTTTAGGCAAGGTTAGGATTTTGTATTTTGTTTGCTTTGCGCGCTATCTAGCTGTTTTTGGAGTTTGTTTATGTGTTTGTCGATTTTGCGCGTGCGAGAGCTAAAAAACCACAGCACACCGCCCAAAAACACTCCTGCAAGCAATATGAAAATATATGGGTGGCTTTTAAAAGTCTGCAAAATGTCTAAAATCTGCTCGCCCAAAAGCCACGCTAGCGTAATGGTAATCGCTGCCCATATCCACGCACTTAGCAGGTTTATGATGGCAAATTTTAGCGCGTTGTATCGCGTGATGCCTATGCTAATGGGGATAATGGTGCGCATACCATACATATATCGTTGGATAAAAATAATGCTCCAGCCGTATTTTTGAAGCAATAAATGTGCTAGGGCTAGTTTGCGTCTTTGGGAGATTAGGCGATTTTGGATATAGTCTTTGTTAAATCGTCCTATGTAGAAGTAGATTTGGTCGCCTGCAAATCCCCCAAGCCCCGCGACAAAAATCGCTAAAAATACATTCAAATGTCCCGTGTGTGCGGCAATCCCTGCAAAAATCAGCCCTAGCTCGCCCTCTAGCACGCTCCAAAAAAACAAAATCACATAGCCCCATTTTTCTACATAAGTATCCCAGATTTCAATGATTGTCTCTTCTAGTGAAAAATCGCTTTTTTGCGCATAAAAAAGCACTGCTCCCACGCCACATAGCACGATTAGGGCTATGATAATGCTTTTTGCGTGGGGTTTTATTTTTTGGGCTAGTTTTTGAGCTAATTGAGCTAAATGGTAGGCTAGGGCGTTCATTTTGATTCTCTTTGTTTTTATAGCTCTAAAAGGGCGAAGCTAGGGGATTTTAGCGTGGGGGAAAATTCGCTTTTTAGGGCGATTAAAAAGCAGGATTCTAGCACTTTGCCATCTGCTTTTTGGACTAGATTTATGCTCGCATTTGCCGTGCCACCTGTGGCTAGCAAATCATCTACAAGCAAAATCAGTGGGGAATTTTTATCGTTTGATTGGCTAGATTTTGCGCTATTTTGGCTAAATGGCACAAATGCGTCCGTGTGGATTTCTAGCGTGTCTGTGCCGTATTCTAAATCATAGCTTTCTTGGTAGGTTTGGCAGGGGAGTTTGCCTTTTTTGCGAATGGGGACAAAGCTAACGCCTAGCGCGTAAGCTAGCGCACTGCCAAATACAAATCCCCTAGATTCTATGCCAACAATGTGGGTTAGCCCTTTGCCCTCATAGCGAATGCGTAAAAAATCTATGAGTTGCTTAAAGCATTCTTTATTGCCTAAAATCGTGGTTATATCACGAAACATTATGCCTTTTTTTGGGTAGTCTGGGATAGTTCGTAGGTTTTTTAGGAGGGTTGATTCTAGCTGTTTTTGTAAGTCATTTAGTGAGGTATTATCATTTGGCATAGTGTGGGATTCCTTATGGTTTGGGTTTTGGCTAGGCTACAAAAGAGCTTCGATTTTGGTTTCTAAATCTTTGATTTTGGTTTTGTATTTGTCTGTTTCTACGCGATATTGAGAATTGCGGTGTTTGAGGGATTTTATTTCATTGCGAAGAGAGTTCATCTCTTGGGTTAGTATATCGATATTTCCTAATGCCCTTTGGAGCTGGAGCTGGTGTTTTTGGATAAGGATTTCGGCTTCTTGGAGGGTTAGCTTCATCGCGGCGGCGTTGCGCTCTTCTTTTTGGGCTACGGATTTATAAAACATTGTCTTAGCAATCATATACAGCACAAATAGCACAAATACCGTGCCTATAAACCATTTTAGTGCTAAATCCATTTTGCTTCCTTTTTTGTTTTTATTTGCGTTATTGGTCGCTAAATCGCTCGATTTTATCTATCCTGCGTGCGTGTCGTCCCCCCTCAAACTCGCTAGCAAAAAATGCTTCTAAAATCGATTCTACCTCGCCTTGCCCGCTTATCCTAGCACCTAGACATAGCACATTTGCGTCATTGTGCATTCGGGTGATATGTGCCATATACGCGCTTGTGCAAAGGCTAGCGCGGATACCCACAAAGCGATTTGCGCTTATGCTCATACCTATGCCACTCCCGCAGATTAAAATCCCAAAAACATTTTTTTCATCTTTTTTGTTGCATTCTAGCATTTTTTTGCATAGATTTTGTGCGAAATCTGCATAATCCACGCTTTGCGTAGAATCTACCCCCAAATCAAAAAGCACTTCTTCTTTTTGGCTAAAATATTTTTTGACAAATTCTTTTAGCTCAAATCCTGCGTGGTCGCACGCAATGTAGATTTTGCGATTTTGTGTTGGATTTTGTGAGTTTTTGGATTTTGTTGTGTGTTGCATTTTTTACCATTTTTTGTGTTTTTATTTGTGAGAATGTATGCCCTCTAAAATCTACGCCCCGAGCAAAAACATAAGCAAAATTTTAGCAGGATAAAATATAATATTTGCCAAATATGGCACAAATAATATGCCGATGATGATAAACATACCAAATGGCGCGATTTTTTGCAATAGTGTCGCTAGGCTGGTAAGCCCAAATTTTAGCGCACCAAAAAGCACGACTTGAGAGCCATCTAGAGGTGGGATTGGCAGGAGGTTAAACACGCATAAAATCACATTGTATTTGATAGAAGCGACAAGAAAAAGCGCGATACTTAGCCCGATGATGCTATCTATCTCATCAAATGCCCCGCTAAAAAGTAGCAGTGAGGCAAGCAGGGCTAAGGCTAGGTTGTAGCTAACGCCTGCTAGGGCTACACCGCAAGCTGCGCCATATCCGCGATAGTTGATGATGAGGGGGATATTTATAGGCACGGGCTTTGCCCAGCCAAAAAGAAAAGGTGCACTAGTGAAAATCAAAATAGCAGGGAGGATAATGCTACCTAGTAAATCTAGGTGTTTTATGGGGTTTATGGATAATCTACCCTCGCTTTTTGCCGTGTCATCGCCATAATGATATGCGACAAGTCCGTGCATAATCTCATGTCCAATAATGCCTACCAAAAGGGCTAGGACGCTAACAGAGATTTTTAAAACCTGCTCTATGCTAAAACTTGTGCCAAAAACAGAATCTAAAAAATCCATATTAGCAACACAAAATCCATTTGATTTTAGTCTTTTTTGTAGCGCATATATGTGGGAATGTCATAGTTGATTTTCGTATCGCCACCGCTTACAAGTAACAATGAGCTTAAATCCCCTAGCTCATTTTGTGGTTCATTTTTTGTCGTTGTTGCTTCTTTTGTAGCATTGCTTGTCGTAGAATCTGCGTGTGGGCTTGAAATCGTAGGCTTTGATAGCCCTGTGGCAATGACTGTTACGCGCACGCAATCTTTGCTTCTGTTGTCGTCAAAATGTGTTCCTTCGATGACTTCTGCATTCTCATTGTTGATAGCTTCTTTTATAAATTGCGCGGCTTCATCGATTTGTGTGAACGAGTAGTCTGGGTGTATTTCATAATAAGTGATTACGCCTTTTGCATTTGCTATGGATAGATTATCTAGCAGTGGTGAGTTTATCGCATTTCGCACGGCTTCTATGCAGGCATCATCTCCGCTTGCCTCCCCGATACTCATTAGGGCTAGCCCCTGCCCACTGATGATTTTTCTAATGTCGGCAAAATCCACATTTATATCATATTGTCCGCTGTTTAGGACTACGCCTGAGATTCCGTTAGCGGCGTTGATTAGGACTTTGTTTATGAGGGAGTAGGCTTCTCTCATTCCTGTGTTTTTGCTTACGACAGAGAGTAGCTTTTGGTTTGGCACGACTATGAATGAATCACAGATTTTGCTAAGGGATTCTAGCCCTGATTCTGCGCGCTTATGTCGATTTTCGCGCACAAAAGGTTTTGTAGCGATAAGCACGGTAAGTGCGCCTAGCTCTTTTGCGATTCTAGCGACTACGGGTGCTGCACCTGTGCCTGTGCCTCCGCCAAGCCCCACACAGATGATAACCATATCAGAACCCTCCAAATTTTTTCTAATCTCATCTTTGCTTTCCTGTGCGGCTTTTTCGCCTACTTCATCATCTGCGCCTGCGCCTAGTCCTGCGGTGGTTTTTTCGCCTAGCTGGATTTTTTGCGGGACAGAAGAAGAATTTAGGGCTTGTATGTCGGTGTTGGCTATGATGATTTTTAAGTCTTGGTGCGCGCCTTGATTATACAAGTCTGTAACCATATTTGAGCCACCGCCACCTACGCCGATTATGGTGATTTTGGGTCCTTTTTGGTGGTTGATTTCTTTGATTTCTGTGATGTCTATGTCTGCCATTTTGTGTCCTTTCTTAGAATAGTTTTTTGCCTGCTTTGTCTAGCCAGCTAGTAACTTTGCCAAATAAGCTATCATTTTTTTGCTGTGCTATCCATTGTTGCTCCATCGTGCGTCTCTCTTTGTCTTCGAGTAAATCCTCCTTTAAGTCGGTTAAGTCTGTGCTTTTTATGTTGACGCTATCATAGCTTGATTGCCCGTATCCTCCTTGTGGGTGAAATGATGGCATTTGAGGGGTTTCCTCTAAATCTCTAGATTCTTTGTAGCAAATATTTCCTTTAGAATCTTTTTCATAATTTGTGCGCTTGCCTGAGCCATACCATATAAGCCCTAGCACTGTGGCATAAGCTGGGCTTCTTAGCTCATCAAAAAGCCCTGACATTTCGGTGGGTTTGCCTATGCGAGTTGGCATTTTTTGGAAAAAGACTTTACTTGCAAAATCCCTAATCCCATTCATTTGCATTATCCCGCCTGTAAGCACTATGCCTGCTCCTAGCATATCTTTTAGCCCGCTTACTTCGATACATTTTCCTAATACCCCAAAGGTTTCTACTGCGCGAAGTCTAGCCACTTTTTGCGCTTCATTTAGCTCGGCAAAATGCACTTCTTCATCGCCACTCATTGATGGGACTTCTATGCGTCTATTTTCTTCATTTGCCATAAGGTCTATGTAGTTGATTTTTACTTCTTCTGCTGCTGCAGGTTTGGTCTGGAGAAGATGGGCTAAATCCTGCGTAAAATGGATACCACCCACACCCAAAAAGCTATTATAACGCATCGCGTTGCCATCGTGTATCATCATCTCGCAAGTCCCGCCACCCATATCGATACAAGCCACACCTAGCTCTTTTTCATCATCGCTTAGCACGCTAATAGACGCCGCATAAGAGGATAGGACAAAGTTTTCCACCTCTACTCCTGCTAGGCGAATGGTTTTTTTGAGATTGTCTAGGCTAGAGCGTTGTGCCATAACGATATATACAAATACCTGTATGCGCGTGCCTGTCATACCCATAGGGTCTTGGACATAGTCTTGCTCATCAAGTTTGAAACGATATGGCAGGACATGCAAGACTTCAAATTCTGGTGGTATAGATGCGTTATACACGGCATTTGAAATGGCTTTGCTGATTTCTTTGAGCGTGATTTCTCCATCTGTATTATACACGCCATCGCTTCCTATACTGCGCGTGTAAGCACCTGAAACAGATACGATAGCTTTGGTTAGTGCGTCTGTTTCAGCCATTCTTTTTGCGTCATCAATCGCGGCTTTTATGGTGGTGCTAGCTAGCTCTATGTGCGTGATAAGCCCTTTTTTGACACCATAGGATTTTTGGTTGCCCATACCGATGATGTGGGGCGTATTATCCTCTCGCACATCAGCGATGACGGCGCAAATCTTGCTAGAGCCTATGTCAATGCCTAAAATATGCTGTCCCATTTATGTCCTCTCTAGCGTTAAATGTAACGCTTTATGGCGTATTTGTTTTTTAAAAAATTTGATACAAGATTTAGCATAGAATCTATTTTTCTATCGCTAGATATTGCATCGATTGTTTGAGATTGGCTAAAAGGCAATATTTTTTGTCCTACTACTCGGAATAAAAACGCGTTTTCTCCAATGAGCGTGTAGTTTGGATTTGTAGGGGTTTGATAAATCGCTTGCAATAATGACACAGAAGTGTAAAAATCAAGCCCTGCTATACTAAAATTTGGATTTTGGTTTAGCTCAATGAAGGAAAATTTCACGCCCACATTTTTGCCTTTAAATGTGCTTAGTCTGCTTTGGGCTAGGTTTGCTAGTTTTTGATTGCGCTCTTTTGCAATGTATTCTTTAGATATTTGTGAGCGCACTTCGCTATATGGTTTTGCTTGTGGGGCATTTTTTGACAAAATCTTTAGCGTGATAAAATCATCTCCTAGCTCGATAGGCTTGATAGTTGCACCTATGCCATTAGATTCTAGGGCAGAGAAAATCTCCTCGCTATATTGGCTAGAATCTTGGGAAATAAGAATCTTTTTGGCATTTTGCGGGATAGAATCTTTGCTCGCTTTTTTCAAAATAGCGGTGGATTTTAATGCTTCGCTTTTTGCTTGTTGTTTTTGGTAGGCACTTATTACTTGTGGTTTTATCTCATCGCTCATATTTTCGCCATTTGCGATGTAGTTTTTGGCATAAAAATCTTGCAAATCTTTATCATTATATGGTTGGTCGCTAGATTTTGTCGTGATAGCTAGGACTTCATAGCTTGGCGGGGTTTGATAATTTTGCTTATTTTGCTCATAAAATTCTTTTATGCTAGATTCATCTGCGCTCACAGATACGCTACTAGCAGGGATAATATCTAGCTCAATGCTATCTGCTATGCCCTCTAGCGCAAAAAATATCGCTTGCTTTTCTAGCGGGGTAGCGATATTTGGGATTTCAAATTGATTTTGTGGTATGTTTGGAAAAAGTAGGGTAAAGATTTTTTGGGATAGCAAATCATTGCGTATTTGCTCTTCAAAATCCCGCTTGCTTACGCGCTCTTGGGCTAGATACTGCTCGTAAGATTCTAGTGAAAATACTCCGTCTTTGTGAAAAAACTCGATGCTTTTGATTAAGTTCATCACTTCTTCATCGCTTATGCGAAGTCCTAGCTCTAAAGCGTAGTTGCGGATAAGGGCGTTTGATATGAGGTTTTCTAAAACTTGCCCTTGTAAGTTCATCTGCTGTGCTTGTGCTTCGTCAAAATTGCCACCTCTTTTTCGCACTTCGTTTTGAAAAATATTTTGATAAGTTGTGGAAAATTCATTTTTGCTAATGGTAATCTTGCCTACTTTTGCCACAGCATCAGCACCTAATGAATAATCCGCAGTCCCCCACATCACGCCACCAGCACCGATGAATGCAATAGCACTTATCCAAATTGTTATCACAAGCCATTTACGATGTTTTTGCATCCATTCAATCATTTTCAAATCCTAATCTAACGCCTAACACGCCTAAAATTTGGGGCATTATAACAAAAATTGTCTAATGTATGTTAGAAATTGGGCGAAAAATTGCGATAAATAGGCAAAATCTTTGCGTTTTTGCTGTGAGAATCTATATATAAAATCAATCACAACAAACACAAACAAAATCCACGCATAATCACAAAATGTAAAAAAAGAATAAAAAAGCGGACAAAAAAGCAAGAGAGTATCTAAAATCTAGCAAAAAGTGAGGCAAAAAAAATAGCAAAGTGAAGTAAAAAGTGATGGAAAAAAGTGAGTAAAAAGCGGACAAAAAAAGAGTAAAACTAAGTAAAAAAAACCAAAGATTTTGAGTAAAACTAGCTAGAATCCCTCGCAATTTCTAACAAAGCAAAAAGATTCTAGCAAATCTAGCAAAAGGCATTTTTTAGTCATTTGTCTCGTGTGCGCCGATTTCGATATATATTTCGATTTCGTCTTTTAGCGATGCTTCGGCTAATGCACTTTCATTGCCGATACCAAAATCTTTGCGGTTGATTTTGCCTTTTAGCTCGATGTTTATAAATTTTCTTTGTTTCATCGGGTCTTCTTCAGGTCCATTTAGCTCGTATTCAAACACGACAGATTTTGTAACGCCTCGAAGCGTCAAATCCGCAGTTAGCTTGTTGCCTTTGATGGATTTCATCACAAATTTCCCTTTTGGGAATTTTTCTACATTCAAAAACTCATCTTGGCGTAGGTGGTCATCGCGTTTTTGGTTTTTGGTGTCGATAGATTTCATATCCATTTCGCCATTTAGCACTTTGAGTGTCTTGGATTTTTCATCAAAATCCACTACGCCACTATAAGTAGTGAAATTGCCCTTAGTCTTGTTTATCATCATATATACGGCTTTAAACTCAAGGCTTGAGCGCGCTCTATCGATTTTGTATGGTTTGGCATCTAGCGCGCTTACGCTTAGAGCCAGCATAGAGCCAAATAAAACAACTTTGCCCATAAAAGCACAAATGGTGTGTTTGAAGTTTGTCATTGTGAATCCTTTTGGTGTGATTTGGGGGAGGAAATTTGGATTCTAACTAATGCAAATAAATAAAACAATAATAACGCAACATTTATGGGGATATATTAAGCAATGAGTAAAAAATGGAATATGAAAGAATAGAAAAAATTATGCAAACAAACGCGTGAACACAACGCGAAAATCACACTATCACAGAATGAAAATCACACTTTTATAGAATGTGGTAAAGCTACTTTTAGCAAAATTTTTAGTGAAACAAGTAAAACTAAAAACAATAAAACAAATAAAAAGGCAGAATCGATTTTGTAAAATTTGCTAAAAAACAAATTTAGATTTTTTAGATTCCACCTTTTATAGCGTTGATATGTGCTTGATACACGCATATCGCAAATGCAAAAAACGCGTAAAAACGCATATCAAGCCAAAAATTAAAGATTCTAAAATCTATTGCGCTTGGGCTTCGATTTGGATACGAATTTTTACTTCTTCGCCTATGCTTGCATTTGAAGTGTCTTTGCCCACTTCAAAATCCTTTCGATTTAGCTTGCCATCGAGTTTGATAGCAATGATTTGCTTTTTGCTGTGTTCATTTTCCACAGGTCCTTTTACTTCGTAGTCAAATACCACAGGCTTTGTGATTCCGCGAATCGTTACATCTGCGGTAAGTTTTTTGCCTTTGATAGATTTCATCTCAAGCGTAGCTTTTGGGAATTTTTTGACATCAAAAAAATCTGATTTTTTTAGATGTTCATCGCGCCCTTTGTTGTTTGTATCCACAGATTCGGTGTTGATTTCGCCTTTAAGCGCGGTTAGCATTTTTTTGGCAGGGTCAAAATCAATGCTCCCATCAAACTCATTAAACGCGCCATTTACTTCGCTAATCACCATATGCGAAGTGCTAAATCCTACACTTGAGTGTGCTTTATCCACCACATAAGGAGCGGCATTTGCTAGGCTTAGCGCAAGCGCAGAGCCAAAAAGAAGTGCTTTGCCAAAAAGGCTAAAAGAAAAGCTAGAGGCATTTGTGTGAAAGTTTTGTGTAGCGTTTGACATTGTGTTTTCCTTTAAGAAGTAGATTCTCTATGGCTGGCATAGAGTTGGGCTAGATTCTAGCCAAAAAAGTTAATCAAATGTCTAATATTTACATTTTTGTTTTGATTGTGTTTTTGCGTGTTTTGTATTTCATAGATTTTGATATAATGCGCTGTTTTATGCGAAGCGCATAATCTTTGCGAAGCGATATATAAATGAGAAAAACCCAAAATCTAAACCATAAAAATTTGATTTTAAGCATAGAAAGTAGCTGTGATGATAGCTCTTTGGCGATTACTGATATTGATAGTTGCGCGCTTATCTATCATCGCAAAATCTCTCAAGAAAGTGCGCACAACGCTTATGGTGGCGTAGTCCCAGAGATAGCCTCAAGGCTTCATAGCCAATCTTTGCCGCTTGTGCTAGCGGATTTGAGGGGATTTTTGGCACATAGATTTGATAAGCAAAATCCATTTAGCGCGGTTAGGGCAGTGGCTATCACCACCCAGCCCGGATTATCTGTAAGCCTTTTGCAAGGGCTAATGATGGCAAAAACACTAGCACAAAGCCTCCGCGTCCCAATCATTAGCATAAATCATCTAATCGGGCATTTTTACTCGCTTTTTATCGGCACAAAACATATCAAAATCCCAATGAGTGTCTTGCTCGTATCAGGCGGGCATACGCAGATTTTAGAAGCACACTCAACGCAGGATTTTAGGGTGGTTGCTACAAGCCAAGATGATAGCTTTGGGGAGTGTTTTGACAAAGTCGCAAAAATGCTAAATCTAGGCTACCCGGGAGGTAGCATAATCGAGCAATATGCCCTAAAATACAAAAAAGATTTTGCTAGCAAATGCGATACGCACGACATAGATGGACTATCCCCCCTGCCATTGCCCCTAAAACATAGCAAGGATTTAGCTTTTAGCTTTTCGGGGCTAAAAAACGCCACAAGGTTGCTGATAAACTCATTTTTAGATTCTAAATCCGCTAAAACTTCCAAAATCTCACGCACGCTAAATGAAAATAACTCCCTTAGTGAAATAGAAATCGCTCATATTTGTGCTTCCTTTCAGCAAGCTGCTATTGCGCATATTTGCGATAAACTTACCCGATATTTTTCTACAAAATCCGCGCAAAAAAATCCCATAAAAACGCTAGGAATCATAGGTGGTGCAAGTGCCAATCTAGCGTTAAGAAGCGCGGTTTTTGAGATTTGTGAGAGATTTGGGGCAGAGCTTATGCTAGCTCCGCTAGAGTTTTGCGCTGATAATGCCGCAATGATAGGCAGAGCAGGGATAGAGGAATACAAAAAAGGACATTTTAGCGATATAAAATCTTTGGAGATTTCGCCTAGAAATGAGTGCAAAATCTTAAAAAATATGACTACAAATCAAATGTAACAAAATCACAATTATCATTACTTACATTTTGACTCACATTTGCTACAATAGCGGCGCGAACAAACGCAAAATATCACTACAAATAAAGGAATACAAATGATACATGCAACAAAAAATGATTTTGCTAGCTTAATCACAGAAGGGCTATGCGTGGTAGAAATGAGTGCTAGTTGGTGTCCTGATTGCGTGCGGATAAAGCCTATTATGGAGAGTTTGGAGGGCGAGTATAAAGAAGTGAAATTTATCCTGCTAGATTTTGATAATAACGAAAAGCTAAAAGATGAGCTAGGGATTTACAAAATCCCAACGCTGATTTTTTATGCAAATGGCAAGGAAGTGGGAGAGAGAATCATCGAGCCAGATAGCAAAACCCCTATAAAAAACGTGCTTGATAGATTGATAAAACTAAGGTAGAGTTAAGTTTTGTGGGATTAAATTTTTGCAAGTGGCTGATTTTTGCGATGATTGATTTTTGCGAGAGTTAATTTTTTTCGATGGTTAATTTTTTGCAAGGGGTTAATTTTTGTAGTTGGGTAGTTGTTATTTTTCGTTGTTTAGTTTTTTGATTTTGGTTTTATAGATTGCCACGCGGATTTTATACAAAATCCGCTCGCAATGACAATGAAATGGCAATATTTTGGGATTCGCCCACCCTAACCCCATCGTGCTAAGGGAGTGGGAATACTAGTCATTGCAAGACTTACCAACAGCAAGTCGTGGCAATCCACAATTAAAAAATGCCAAATAACGCTCTTTTGCGATTTTTAGTCATAGATTGCCACGATTTTGCTAGCGCAAAATCTCGCAATGACGAACTAACATTGTCATACGGAGGTTTTTGCAAAAAAGCGAAGAAACTCAAGCTATTGATACAAACAGAGATATTTCGCTAGACGCTTAATTCTGTTTGAGTTTTGAATTTAGAGATACTTCGGTTTTGTGCAAAACCTCAGTATGACAAATTTTTTTATGGATTGCCACGAATCTAGCCTTTTTGACAAAAACCTAGAATCTCGCAATGACAATAATGCAAATTCTCGCAATGACAGATTTTCCCTCTCTTGCCAATGACAAAAGACACAATCACTAATCGTTGATTCCTAAAATCCGCGCAAAATAAGAAATTATGAAAAACATAATCAATTTACTTGACTTGTTTTTTTTTTTTTGTATAATCGACTCGCCACCTTGAGATAGATTCTCACATAAGGTGGCAAAATCTAAATCTTTTAATAAGGAGGTATTGAGATGAATAAAATCATTTCAACACTAACATTGAGTGCCTTTTTAGGCATTAGCGGGCTATCAGCAAATGGCGTTGGTTCTAAAGTAGAATCAACATTTACGCAAGCGGATTCTAACTTTCTTTTTGGCGAAAATGCTAAGAATCTAAATGTGCAAGTCTTATCTCAAGAAGAGCTAAAAGAAACCAAAGGCGAATTTTGGCCTGCCATAGGTGTTGCTTTTGGAATCTCTGCTGTTTCTTATGGGCTATGTGCGATTTTTAGCAAAGGCTGTCGTATTGACTTTAACTATGGACAAAGATTTTAATCTAGTGCCATAGTAGCAATACAAGATTATCCAACAATAAGCTAAGCAAGGAAGCAAAATCCTTGCTTAGCGCACAAAAAATCAAAAGGAGTCAAAAATGACATCATTAAAACCAATCAAACAACAAATGATTTTAGAGAAAAAACAAAGAGGATTTTATAAGACAATTTTTGCTACAAAAGTGCGCAAAATCCTTTTTGTTTTTGGTTTAGCTGGATTTTTTCTTAGCGACTCAAACGCAGTGGGACTATGCTTTGAAAATGATGAGGGGCATTGTCTAAGTGGTAGATTTGGCGTAGGTGCTAACTATTATGATTTCAATGCCAACACAGCTAAAGCGCAATCTTATGGTGGATTTATCAATGGTGAATTGATAGAATCTTACAAGCGATTTCAAGGGTTTATAGGTATTCGCTTAGGGCTTGGTAGCATTAAATATAGCGGGGCAACATTTGAAAATTTAGGCAAGCAACAAACTGCCATAAACACCGATGTAAA
Organism: Helicobacter sp. T3_23-1056; assembly: GCF_053654535.1. Classification (NCBI taxonomy): domain Bacteria; kingdom Pseudomonadati; phylum Campylobacterota; class Epsilonproteobacteria; order Campylobacterales; family Helicobacteraceae; genus Helicobacter; species Helicobacter sp. T3_23-1056. The sequence continues at coordinate 17,513 of NZ_JBSIUU010000027.1, forward strand.
AATCAAACTTGGTGTAAATGTGCTAACAAAAAATATCCCGCTTTTTGTCAATCTAGTATTGGGCGATGATTATTTGAATGCAAGCGGCAACAAAAGCGGATTTAATAAAAACTTGCTATATTTGGGGCTAGAAGCACAGGGTAAAATTCCCATTGCTAGCAAATCTCGCATAGAATACTCCGCTGGTTTTAATGTCTTAAGTGGCTACTATGAGCTAGGCAGGACTTATGGCGCAAAATCTAACCTCAAAGGCTTTAGCTATAATATTGCCGCTTCGCTAGGGTTTGCTAAAGACATAGATGAGCGCAAAGAATGGTATATAAAAGCTATCGGCAAATACGAAAATCTAGCGCAAGGTAGCAATGTGCCTTTTTATGCGGATTACACCGACAATGCAAATCCTAGTAGTCGCAGAGGCTACCCCGCAAGTCAAAATTTTGGGATAATGATTGAGGCTGGGATTGGGTATTAGGCTTGTTGATGTTTGGTAAAATCATAATACTTTATAAAACAAACTTAAGGCTTTTATTGCATTTGCCACAAGATAAAACCTGCAAAATTATTGTGCTGTTATTTGCTGTTTTGGCACTTTGTGGCAATGCAGTCGCAAAATCCGTAAATGTCGATGAGATAATGACAAAAAGCAATGATTTAAAACTAAATCTTTCATTTTCTTATATCAATATTTTAAGCAAAAACGCCTTTAGCGCAAACGCACAAATTCCGCAAAATAACACCACGATTTCTATCCCTGCATTATAAAAAAACACCTTTTATTTTAAAAATACTTCTTGCACGCCACGCACAGAATTTATACAAAATATTTTCTCCGCATTTTGCAAATCTTGTAATTTTAAAACCTTTTCGCGCACGATTTTGTCGCGCAAAAAATATTTGCGTAACACGCCATTTAGTAGCCCGCTTTTTTGGCTTGGCGTGTAGAGATTTACGCCATTTTTTTCACGCGCCAAAATCACAATATTACTTCTGCTTCCCTCGCAGATTTCGCCATTTTCATTTAGGTAAATAAAATCAAAAATATTATTGCACCCTGTGGGAATCTGTGTGAAATGCTCCCTCAAAGTGCTTTTGTGATACAAAGCGTCATTGCGTGAATTTAGCTTGTTTTTAGCGATTTTTATCACGCTAGATTTTATCTGTGTAAATGGCAAAATCTCTATTTTTATTTCGCCATTTTTGTGCAACAACATTCGCAAGATTTTTGGTTTATTTTTGTTATTTTTATAGTTTAGATTTTGCCTTAGTTTTTGTAGCATTTTTGGTGGGAGATTTTGCCACGCATTTGTTTTTGTAGCTATCAAATCTAGCGGGTCAAATCTCATAAAATCACTGATATTTTTTGCTAAGATTGGTGGCTCAAAATTAACTTTATTTTGCGCTATATTTTCTAATCCAAACTTTTGCAAATCCAAAAAATTAAATCCTAAATCTTTGGCACTTTTTAGCATTCTAGCTAGATGCGCTTCTAGCAAAAAAGCACGATTATTTTTTATAAGCATTGTTTCGATTAGCGCAAAATCCTGCCTAAATAAAAAGCTAGATTTTAGCTCTAGCTCGGCTATTTCTTCGCTTAAAATCGAATCCCACACGACACCACTTCCCACGCCATATCGCCAAAAGTTTTCATTTTGTTTTCTAAAAAGTGTGCGAATCGGCACGCTAAAAGTTGCGTTTAGATTTTGTGTTTGTTCTGTGTGTTTTTTGCTTATTTTTTTATTTGTGTGGATTTCGCGCTTTTTGTTTTTTTGCGTGATAACCCCAATCGCACCGCAATAAATCCCACGCTCTCTTTTTTCTAGTTTTTTTATGATTTCTAAGCTAGATTTTTTGGGCGCACCGCTTATGCTCCCACAGGGAAAAAGTGCGCAAAAAATCTCATAAAGAGTGTCTTTATAATCGCTTAGTTTTAAGCAATTTTTTTGAGTGTCTAAAATCGTTTGTTTGTGCAAAGAAGCGGTGATTTTGGAAGTCATTTGATGCAGGGTTTTATAGGATTTTATTTGCAAAAGTTTGTAGCGCAAATTATGCGCGATTTTGTGCAAATCATTGCGGAGCAAATCTACAATCATCATATTTTCAGCCACATTTTTTTCATCATTTTGCAATGTCTTTTTATTGGCTTTATCTTTAGATTTTATGTCATCTCTAGGCATTGTGCCTTTCATTGGCTCTACTTTGATTTTCCGCCCTTTTAGTCGCAAAAATAATTCAGGCGAAAAAGAAGCTATTTCTACAAAAGGGGTTTGCAAAAATGCTTTGTATTTGGTATTTTGACGCGACAAAAGCAGGCTAAAAATCTCTAGCCCATTTAGCCTGCTTTGCAAATGCAATTCTTGCGTGTAGTTGATTTGATAAGTATCTCCATTTTTTAGCGCGTTTTTTATCGCGTTAAAATCTTTTGTATATCGGGCTTTATCTATATTTTGCAGGATTGTTGGCATAAAATTTGCACTAGATTTTGTGGCGATTTTTTGGCTAGATTTGTGGTTAGATTTTGCAAGTTTTGCTAGCTTTATTCGTTTGCTAAAAAGCCTAAAAAATATCAGCGGGATTTTAGATTTATTTCTAAAATCTACATAATCAAACGCCTTAAAATCTGCCTTATTATTTGCATTATCCAAATGAAAATCTAGCCCATATTCTAGGATTCCTAGCTCATAAGAGACAAAGCCCACAGCAAAGCTATTTTTATGAAGCGAAAGCATTTTTTGTATATTGATAAAAGTGTGCTTAGCCTTCGCTCTATCAAAACAAACAAAATCTAACATAGGTTCATAATATAAATGCTTCCCAAAAATCCAAAACTCCCCATAACGCGCTTTTAGCTTGTCAAAATCTATGTTGCTAAAATCTATCAAAATCACTCCCTTATGCTATTTAAAAAAAATGCCAAAAAAAAGCGCAAAAAATCAAAAAATTTACTTTATGTTTTAGCGTTTTTTGTTGCGTAATTTTTGTGCTTTTTCGTTAAATCGTGTTAAGTATTGTAAGATTCTAACCCAAATCTTAAGCTATTTTATGAACGATTATTTTTTCAATTTTAACTATTTTGTCTTATAATACTGCGTTCGTTTTGTATTTTATTCTACCAAAAAAGGTAAATATCGCAAATGTCAAATGTTAAAAAATCCCCCCGAAACAAAACCATAAACACCACTTTGCAAGATGGGCAAATCTTTTTTGAGCGTGCCAAGCGCATAAACACCCCGCAAAAAGATTTACGCAAGATATTAGATTCTACCATTTGTGGCGATATTTTTAGCATCGCCCCACTTCTGCCAAAATCTAGCATAGATTTGCTTATCGCCGACCCCCCTTACAATCTCACAAAATCCTTTAATGGCAAGATTTTTGCCAAAAAAAAAGATAGCGAATATGAAATCTACACAAGAAAATGGCTAGAAGCGATTAAGCCATTGCTAAAGCCAAATGCGAGTATTTATGTATGCTGTGATTGGCGTAGTAGCCTTATCATCGGGCGTGTGCTAGATGAGATGTTTTGCTTGCAAAATCGTATCACTTGGCAGCGAGAAAAAGGACGCGGTGCAAAATCAAACTACAAAAATGGCTTAGAAGATATTTGGTTTGCCACTTGTAGCAAAGAATATGTATTCAACCTAGAATCCATAAAAATGCGAAAAAAAGTCATCGCCCCATACAGAGAAAATGGCAAGCCAAAAGATTGGGTGCAGAGCGAGGGTGGGAACTACCGCGATACTTGTCCGTCAAATTTTTGGGGGGATATTACCATTCCTTTTTGGGCGATGAGTGAAAACACCGCCCACCCCACGCAAAAGCCAGAAAAGCTAATCGCTAAGCTGATTTTGGCTTCAAGTCATAAAGGGCAAATCGTGCTTGACCCATTTGCAGGGAGCGGGAGCACTAGCGTGGTGGCAAAAAAACTAGGGAGGCATTTTATCGGCGTAGAGATTGAGGAGCGATATTGCGCGTGGTGCGAAGAGCGGCTAGAAAACGCGCTTCAAAATCCAACGATTCAAGGCTATGAAGATGGCGTGTTTTGGGAGAGAAATACACTTAGTGAACAAAATAGCAAACAACATAAAGTGTCTAATATTAATTTAAATATGAATCTTGATATAGTAAATAACTCAAAAAATACATTATTTGAATATGGCAAAGTTCAATAAAAAGTAGCTATATTTTGTATAAACATCAGTTAATATCTAAGTTGGTAAAGTTTATTACTAAGTATAATGGCATTTTAGATAAAAAGAGTTTGGCTGATAAGTGCAAAAACGAATTTGGCTTAACAAAAGATAGAAGTGTTTATTATTGCGAATCTTTTAGTATTAGGTTTAGCAAATCTTCATCAGCCTTTTTTAGTAATACTGTTCTTTCATTATCTGCTCTGCGCAAGTATGATGATAAACCATTTCTTGTATGTATTGTAACACCGCACAATAATCATTTATTACTTAGCAATACTACTTTTTTACATAAAATTAGCCATTCATCACACAAATTAAGAGTTGATAATATTAAAGGTAGTTTTAACGGTAGCGATATTATGCGCGAATATTGTGGCATAAGTAATATTCCAAATAATTTTGAAGTTTTATTTGCTTTTCATAAAGAATACGGATTTGATGAAAACTTAGTTCGTTTAGTTGAATCAACAAATAATATTATTCCAATCGGAAAAAAATTTGTTCCGAGCGTTTTAGAGAAGCAACAAATCAATGATTCTATAAATCGCGCTATTTGTTTTATGAAATCAACAAGTTATAAAAAATTAAATGATGATTTGCAAAGGCGAGTAGATAATGTCAAAAATGAGATAGCAATCGCCTCTTTTATAGATAATGTTAATTTAAGAGGCAGAATTATAGAATTTTTAATCACTGATGAAACCAATTTAAAAGCTACAGTTATGGAATGTTTGCGCACAAAAAGTCCTTTACCAGAATTGTTTACAAGTGATGATTTAGGGGATTATGAATATATTTTTGATGATTATCATACAAAGACTGACATAAAAACAAAGATTTTGTTTTTGTCAAGTGCTCCAAAAGGTTACAACATTGATAAATTGCTATCTTTTTTATCACAAGAAAAAAGCGTATACCTTATTTTTATTGTAGCTGTTGATAGTAAAAACAAATTATCTACAAAATTATGCTCAATGTTTAATCAACAAATCTTAAGCGGGACAATAATTCAACACCATTGGGCTGGCAGAAATTCTCGTGGTGTAACACAATATAAAGGCAAAAATTTGGAAGCAGTCATTGAGAACTTTGACAACAGCATAGACATAAAAAAATCGCAAGATTTTCTCAAGTTATTACTTGATATTTGATTGATATTTCACAACTTAACCTTATGTATTCAATAATAGATTTATCATTTAATCAAAATATTTTATAATGCTATCTTGCTTTTAAGGGATTCTGCCTTGCTTTTTTTATACAAATCATAAAGCCAACTTATGGGGACATAATGCAAGATACACAGCCAAGCACAAAGCCTACAAATCCACAACACAATCCACAACATAGCCTGCAACACAACTTGCCACACAGCCCACAGCAAGGCTCGCAACAAAATCCTAAGCACGATACGCGACATACAAAATCCTCTCAAATCGCCACCATATCCGTCTGTGGTGGCGGAGCGTGGGGTAGCGCGCTATGCTTTGCTCTAGCCCATAGCACCAATATCCACATCGCTTCAAGGCGCAATCTTACCCTGCCAAATGACACGCCATACAAAATCACGCAAGTAGATTATCCCCTCGCGCTATATTCGCCTTTTGTCATTATCGCCATTAGCACGGCAAATCTACGCAAATGGCTAAAATCTAATAAAAATAATTTTTGTCCCAACACAAAATATCTTTTTGCCTCCAAAGGCATAGAAGAGGGAAGTGGGGCGTTTGTGCACAAAATCGCGCTAGATTTTTTGCCAAAAGAGCATTTAGCATTTTTGAGCGGTCCTAGTTTTGCCGCAGAAGTGAGGGCGAAACTACCCTGTGCGATTGCGATTCACGCGTATAATATTGGCGTGGCAAAAGAGTTTGGGCGATTTTTCCCTAGCTTTATCAAGCCTTATGCGGGGCAGGACATCATCGGCGCAGAGGTAAGTGGCGCGTATAAAAATGTGCTTGCAATCGCGGGGGGAATCTGTGATGAGCTACGACTTGGGCATAATGCAAAAGCCGCGCTTTTGGCAAGGGGGCTTATTGAGATGGAGCGATTTGGGCGGTATTTTGGGGGGAAAATAGAGACTTTTTTGGGGCTAGAGGGGGCTGGGGATTTGTTTTTGAGTGCAAATTCTACTCTATCACGCAACTACCGCGTGGGCGTGGGGCTAGCTCAAGGCAAAGATATTGAAGCGATTTTGCGTGAGCTAGGCGAAGTGGCAGAGGGCGTGCGCACCGCTTATGCGATACAAACCGTGGCGCAAAAAAATGATATTTATGTGCCGATTGTAAATGAGGTGGTTGGGATTTTGCAGGGCAAATCCTGCAAAGATGGAATCCTAAGCCTTATGAGTAGGCTAAATAAATAGCGCGTAAAATCTGCTAGCAAAGCTACAAAATGAAAATCTTAAATCTTACTTTTTATGGATTTTGTGTTTTTGCACAAATCGCATTTTGCCAAAATCTAACGCCATTTAATGCAAAATCTAATGCAGAATTTAACGCAAAATCTAGTGTGGAATCTAGCGCGGATTTGAATGCAAAATCTACACCCGCTCCCCTAGAATCTACAAAATCAACTATCAATGATAATGCTACGGAGGATAATGGGACGCAAAACACGCAAGATGCGCAAAATCTAGATATGACTTTGCCCCCACCTACACAGGCGCAGACGCAAGCAAAACTAGCGTTTCTTTATAATGCAGGGTTTGATTTTTTGCTAGATAATATCGAAAATACGCAATCGCTTTTGTGGGATACGCGCACGCGCTATGCCCTGCGTATAAATGGCGAAGTGGGGCTTGGCATTTATGGTTCTCATAAATTGTGGCTTGGTGGCTATGGTTTGCAAGATATGGGACAAAAGCGCGTATTTAACGCTGGAGGCGGGATTTTGGCGTATTATGACTATGCTAGCGGGGAGAGAAAGCTAGGGAGTTTTAGTGCTAGTTTGGGGATTTTGCCACGCAAAAAATTGTTAAAAACATACCCAAAAAGTTTTTTTAGAGATGATTTTTTGTTTTTTGCTCCCCTTAGCAATGGCGTGCTGTTGCAATATACTAAAAATGCGCATACTTTGGAATCTAAAAACGACACAAAAGGAAATATAAGCGCAAAAGCAGAATTGCTTTTTGATTGGTTTGGTGGAAATCTAGCAAAAAGAGATGATGAGTTTTTCTTGCTTTTTGGAAGCGAAGTTAGGATAAAAAATAGCATAAATATCGGGCTTGATACCTTAGTGTTTCATTTTAAAAATAGCGAAGTTTTAGGGCGTGATGGCGCGCCACTTGTCAATGGCAATCCTGATACATTTTTGCTTGATAGGATTTTGTATAATGGCTATGTGGAGGTGGATTTTAGGGGGTTTGTGCCTGCGATGGCAAAGCATTTACAAAAAGCACAAATAGGCTTAGCCGCACTAGGGCAGGTGGAGCGAAAAAGGCGTTTGAGTGGGAATGAGCCATTTTATATCGGGGCAGGCTATGAGGCAAGGGCAAAGCTAGAATACAAGGGATTTGGGATAGAGGAGAGCTATTATTTTGGCAAGCCACAGATGAGATATTTTAGTCAATACAAAGATTTAGTTTATGAGGGTTTGCCCTTCTATCAGCGGGAATTTAATCGCGTAAATGCCTACTATGTCTATGAAAATACATTTTTGCGCACGCAAATTAGCCTTTATTTTTATAGCTTTGGGGGAAATCTAGCAACCCAACAAATGCTTGAGTTTAGCATAAATACCGACAAAATCACCAAATCTAAAAAACTGCGATAGATTTTGGCAAAAAACTAAAATAGCTTTTTTTTGGCATTGTTTTGGCATTGATAGTGAAACAGAATCAAAGGCTAGCAAAAAAATAAAGCGTAATTTCTTAGCAAATCGCTATATTTTGCGCGACAATCTATAAACAAAAAAACATTGTCATACTTAAGCGTAGCCCGAAGTATCTCAAAAATCAAACAATAGAGATTCTTAGTTTGTCTTGCGACAAGCGGAGAATAGAGATAATTCTTTTTAAGTTTTTTAAGCGGTTGAAGTAGCGTAAAATGGGGAGTAAGATTTTTTGATTTTGCATAAATTGACACAAATTTTGACACAAACGCTTTTAATTTTTTGCGATATTTAGCACAAATCCTCAAACTCTTTGCAAAAAATGACACAAAAAGAAATGAAAATCTAGCACAAAACCACGCAAAAAGCCTTAGCAAAGTCGCTACAAACTGCATAAGCTCTAGCAAAAGCCCTAAAAAAGCCAAGCTCTTAGGCTAAAAAGCCTTGCCAAAAAGGCAAAAACGCTAAAAACACGCAAGCAATCTGCAAACAAAAAGCAAGCTAAAGGCTGGCTAAAACAAGCCAAAAACACGATAAAAGCGCGATAAATGCGAACTTACAAAACTTGCAAACTTGCAAAATCTAAAAAATCAAAGAACACAATCTTTTTGCAAAGATTTTATGATTGCGATTTAAGCATTTTTTGCAATTTTTGTCAATAGCGTTTTTTCTCTCTGCAAAAAACACGCTTAAAACGCCCTTGCCTTAGCACTTTGAAGCACTGCAAAAATATAAACTCAAAGCCTTACAAGTCCCTAAAATACGCGTTTAATATTTTTTGTAAATTTTTGGCTTTTTTTGATTTTGGCATTGTCCGCTTAGCGTGGCATTTAGCGCGTTTTAGCGCATTTTAGCGATTGCAAAAACCCATTAAGATTATCATCAAAATACCAGCAAAATGCCAGCTAAATTCCCGCTAGTTTTTGCATTTGCAATTTTCCCCGCTAGATTTTTGCAAGACGCCCTGCAATTTTTTCACAATTCCCCCTCGCTAAATTTTTTTCTAAAGGCAAAAAGAAATTAAGCAAAAATGCCCCTAAAATTTTGCCCGCGTCTTTGTGCGGGGTGTCTTTGCCCGCGTCTTTGTGCGGGGTGTCTTTGTGTGCGGGCGTGTGAGTGTGTGTGAGAATGCGGGCGGGGGATAGAATGCAGGGGGAGTGTGTGCAAAATCTATGTGTGGATTTTGCCAAAAGATTATGCTAGAGGCAAAAAGGCATAAAATGTGATAAAAAATCGCGCGTGCGAAATATGGCAAAAATGTGGCTAGGCTAAAGCGTAGCTGTGGTAAAACTAAGGGTAAAATCGCGGGGGCAAAAAAAGGGGGGGTTTATCGTGTGCGTGGCTAGTTTTTGCGGAGTGATATTTTTTTGTAGATTTTGCTTTTTTGTGCATTTTGGTAGCAAAATACTAGACTACAAAAAAGACTAAGCCACCAAAATCAAAAATAAAAAATAAAAAATCAAAAAAAAACAAAAACTAAGCCACCAAAAAGGCGCGGGTTATTTTATCGTGGCTAAGTAGCGTTGCAAAGATTTTATCTCTTGCAAGACTTTTATGCTGCTTGTAATTTGCGTTGGGGGGGGGGGAGTGGGGATAGATTTTGCGTTTAATGCTAAAAGTGTGTTTTGTTTAGCTTGCTCGGGCGTTATGTTGTCTTTTGTGTTGGAATCATCTTTGTGTGTGGTGTTTTCCAAAAAATTATGACTTCCACAAATATAGCAAGAAAAATCATATGGCAGTGGAATATCGCTACCGTATTCAAAATAAATTTCTTTTTCGATTTTATTGCGACATTTTCTACATTCAAAAACACTCGTCATTTTTTGTCCTTTTTGTTGGTTTTAATCACGCATAAAAGGCGTTTTTTCTTGTGCCTTAGCGTGATTTTGTGCGTTTTTGGTTTGATTTATGCTAAAATTTTGTTGGCTGTCTAGGTTTTGGGGTTTTTCCTCCGCAGCCTTGCTAGATGAAGTCCTAGATAATGCTAGCGATTTGTCCCCAGAGTGTTTTTTATCCACTCTCTCTAGTCTTTGCAACTCTTTTTCTTTTGTTTTTGTGGCGTGCAAAACCTCCCCGCTGTCTTTTTTTACCACCATTTTTCCTATTTTGTTGTTTTTTAATCGCTTAACTATAAGCCCTGCATCAAGTCTATTATTTTGATAAAAATGCGTTGGATTGTCCTTTATGTCGCGCATTAGCTTAAAAACATCGCTAGGCTTGCTAAACATTTCAGGGTGCTTGTTTGCTAAATATTCTAAATCTGCAAAAATATCGTTTTCTTTTAGCTCGGCTAGCTTGCGTGTGTGCGGGCTAAGCTCCATTTTTACATTATAGTCTGTCTTTGGTGGTGTTGGATTTTGCTTTGTGCTAAATCCATCGCCTTTTATGGTGTTTTGCATATCTTGCCTTTGTGGATTTTGATTTGGCATTATAGCGTTATTTGTTGTGGTTTTTGTGGCGTGCGTGGCGTGTGGCGTTGCTTGCGTGGCGTTGCTAGATTTTGGAGGTTTTGGGCTAGATTCTAAGGCTTGTTTGCCTGTGCTTCTTGTGGCGTTTTGTCCAGCCTCTTTACTAGCTTCTTTACTAGCTTTGCTAGCCTCTTTTCCAAAAGATTTTAGGATAGATTCTATTGCCTTGCTAAAAACACTCATAAACTTGCCTTTATCCAAAAATCTAACTTGCTAAAATCTTTTTTCCTAAAAATCTAGCGCAAATTCTTTAAAATCCAAAAAAAAGCAAAATCTACTTAAATTTAATTTGCGGGGCTTGTGGCATTTGTGGTGCTTGCGTGTTTGGGCTAAAACCTTGTGGATTTTGATAGCCTTGCCCTGCGTTATTTTGCGTGCCTGTGTTAAATCCTTGATTTTGTGGATTTTGGTTTTGATTTTGTCCATTTTGTCCGTTTTGTCCTAAGTAGCCTTTAGATTTTGCCCATTTCTCATAGCCAGCCCTGTGATAAGCCTCTTTGTCAAAGTTTGCATTATTTGCTTTGATGTATTCATTTTTGGCTTGGTAGCTTCTTAGCTCGGCTAGTTGCTTCTGT